>CAUQBM010000011.1:0-26692 GCA_963516705.1 uncultured Candidatus Saccharibacteria bacterium
AATAGACGAAATATTTCTTTACTGTTCGGTTTGTTTTTCAAATCAATTCCTTTCGATGATAAATTAATATTTATAAACTGCACAGAAAACTGAGCGTTCTTAATTATTCAAAACGTATATTAGAGGAACTCGCCGTCGGGAGTTCATAGACTTTGACTATTATATGGAATATATAGATATAAGTCAATTTGTGGAGCAAAGCCCTTGTTTATTTATTGTAAATACTTTACAATAGGAACATGACGCAAATTGTTAGGCGATCAACAAAACACACGAATGATGTGATGGCGATTTTAAAGAGCAAGCATCACGCGACGAATGCGGAAATTGCTCAGGAATTGCGGAACATTCATCCTGAAGTCAGCGACACGACGGTGCATCGAATAACTCAGCGCCTGTGCGGCGACGGGATAATTGGTTTGGCGCCATCGACCAAAAAGGGCTGCTTGCGATATGATATTCGTAAGGACAATCACGATCATTTTGTGTGCAGCGATTGCGATGGTCTGATGGATATTAAAATTGCCGATGAAATGAGAAAACAAATTGCGCATGAAATTAGTGATTGTTATATTGACGGCCCGTTGGTTGTGACGGGAGTTTGTAAAAAATGCCAGAAAAGGAGGAAATAATGGCTTTATATGAAATTACAACAAAGCAAGAATTCGAAGATAAGGTGCTAAAAAGCGACGGTCCTGTACTAGTTGATTTTTGGGCGCCGTGGTGTCCGCCATGTCGAGCAATGGCTCCGCTCTTGCATCAAATTGCTGAAGAAACAGAGTTTGATATTGTTAAGGTTGACACTGAAGCGAGTCAGGAAAATGCGCAATTGGCTATGGAATATCGCGTGCAGGGAATTCCAAACATGAAGATTTTTGTTGGCGGCGAGGAAGTTGCTGAAATGATCGGCATGAAGCCAAAGCAGGCATTGATTGACGCTTTGGAAAAAGCTGCGAAATAAAAAGTAGGAGGGGGATTTATGAAGGGTTTTAGTGGAAATATCGAAGAGCTTACGCTAGAAAATGATAATTTTCGTCAGGTTTTATATACTGCGAAGCATTGCCAATTGGTATTGATGAGTTTGCCTGTTGGCGGGGAAATTGGTTCGGAGATTCACGAGGAAAATGATCAGTTTTTCAGATTTGAGTCTGGCGAAGGTAAGGTTTTGATTGATGGCAATGAATATGTTGTTTCCGACGGTAGTGCGATTATTGTGCCAGCGGGCGCTGAGCATAATGTGATAAATACTGGCGAAGAGCCGCTTAAGCTTTATACTATTTATAGTCCAGCACATCATAAAGATGGAATCGTTCGGGCAACGCGTGAAGAAGCGGAGGCTAACGAAGAAGATTTTGACGGCGTAACTACGGAATAAACTGTCGACAAAGGAGAAAGTTTCTACTAATTATGTCTCGCAAAGGATCGATAGTTGGCGAGGTGTTTAGCTCATTCGGGCGGGCGATTTTTCGTGGAATTGCGTGTGTCGTATCGCTAATTTTTAGGATTGTACCGAAGAAGGACCGCGTACGGGTAATTGTTTATTGTGATGATGGTAAGATTTTATTAGTTAGAAGCCGCTTTAGTCGTCAAGAATGGGCTTTGCCAGGAGGCGGGGTGAAATATAATGAGAGTTATGAGCAGGCTGCCGTTAGAGAAGTCTTGGAAGAAATTGGATTAAAGATACATAATCTGCGATATCTCGGAAAAGCTAATTCTCATGAATCATATGCCAAATTTTCAGTTCGAGTTTTTGTGGCGCACGCGTCTGATTATGACATAAAATGCAACTTTGAAATAATGGAAGCTCGGTGGCTTAATATGAATTATCTTCCTGAAGAATACACTTTACTAACTAACGCTTTATGACATAATTGTAATATGGAGAATATATTTGATATTATTGAGAAAAGTAACAATTAATTTACTTTATCAGTGTTGATAATATAGTAAAATTGATTAACATAAGAAGGTGTTTTATGAAGTATGAAGATATTAGATTAAATGTTTCAAATGATACTATTAGTGATTATAAAGTATTCAAAGGAATAAAATTATATTCTGAAATGTTTAAAGCAGAAGATGGAGAAAAACTCATTAATAAAAGAGTGTTTGTAACTCCAAAAAGAAATTATGTATATTATGAAAGGGCAGATATAAATTGGAATTATTGGTCAGATAAAACAAAATATGACTCGAGTTTTGATTTAAGTGATAAAAATCATAATATAATATTTGAAGTAACATCTGAATTGGATGATTTCTCAAAATACTTAGATGAAGAAGTAATCAAAAAAATTATAATGAAAGAAAAAAGAGAAGAGATAGTAGAAGTACTAGATATTTGAGACTGTGTAAAATTCTGTGTATAGAAACCTCCTGATTATGGTTAAGAAAAACTAATCAGGAGGAATTTTTATACCATAAGAAAGCGATCAGAAATAAAATCTCTAAGATATTAATTGAAGAATATGAAAATGCATTAGTTTTAAATGAAATGTTAAAAGAATTTAGAAATAATTGAGAATAAACATATGCCCATATACGAGGCTTGTGGACTTGCCACCACGTCTGGACTTTGCTAGAAAATGGCATCCGCGTTTGTTGGCTCAAATGCCGAATGTGCGATTGATTATATTGGTTGGGTCTTATGCTCAGAAATACTATTTGAACCATCACGCTGAACGTAACTTAACGGCAACCGTATCTAATTTCGACGCATATTTACCAGATTATTTTCCGTTGGTTCATCCATCGCCACTTAACATTGGCTGGCGTAAGCGTAATCCATGGTTTGAAATAGATGTTGTGTCGGTTTTGCAGTCTATAGTTAGGGAATCGTTGTTGTAATAACAATAATTTAATATAGATTATCTTTCTAAAGAATACTATGCTTTGTATGCTAACAAGCATCGGTAGGCGACTCTGTTTTTATGTATAATATGAGTATGAACAATCGACAAATTTGCCAGCTTGAAATAGTAAAGGCTAAAGTCCGTCAGTTGCTGGGCGGCGACACCTCGGGGCATGCTGATGATCATGTTGAGCGAGTGGCGTTGCTGGCAGAGCGTTTCGCTAATGAATGTAGCGAATCAGTGAACCTGCAAGAAGTGCTATTGACGGCTTGGCTACATGATGTCGATGATTATAAGTTAGTCGGTAAAACGCAGGCGGAAAAATTGACGAACGCAGTAGATATTATGGCGCAGGTAGAGATAGCTGATGATTTAAGTCGGGCTGTGTTAGAGAATATTGCGGCGATTGGTTATAGCAAACGACTGAACGGCAAGCAACCGCAGCGACTGGCGGGGAAATTGGCGTCTGACGCTGATATGTGTGATGCTATTGGTGCGGTCGGCATTGAGCGGGCATTGGCTTATGCTTGTCATCACGGCGGTCGGATTTTTGATCCTAAAGTCTGGCCGAATGTCAATCTGGCGGCGCACGAATATAACGCTGATGGCAATACGCATGATACTGACGGATTTATCAATCACTTCTTTGAGAAGCTGTTGAAATTGAAAGGTTTGATGTTGACTGAACCAGGACGAATAGAAGCAGAAAATCGTCATCAAATTATGGTTGATTTTCTTCGCGCCTATTTTCACGAAAAGAATGCACCCGAGTGGAGTGATTTTTTGGAGGAATATTTACGTAGTGTTGATTAAATATTGAAGAATGACTAGCTTTCGCTTTTTATTGATCTGATCAATAATTTGTAGTTATATGAAATTATGACAAGGTATAAAATTGAACGGATTTATGAGTCAACCGCGCCGGACGATAGTTATCGTGTGCTGGTTGATCGATTGTGGCCACGCGGAATTAGCAAAGAACGAGCTGCATTGGACGAGTGGAATAAAGAAATTGCCCCGACCGATGAATTACGTAAATGGTTTAATCACGATCCAGAAAAATTCCCGGAATTTTCTCGCCGTTATGTGAAGGAGTTGGATGACAATCCTGTGGCAGCCGAGGCGAAGAATAATTGGAACAAACAATCTGCAGTTACACTGTTATATGGCGCCAAAGATACGGAACACAATCAGGCAATAGTTCTCAAAAAGTGGCTGGAAAATTGAGCTAATCGCTAAAAGAATACTTGCATAATTGGCGTGTTTAGATTGTAATATATTTAATGAATCAAGCACTGCAAGCCAAGCTGAAAACTTTGCCGCGAACGCCCGGTGTTTATTTTCATAAGTCGGCGAGCGGCGAGGTAATTTATGTTGGCAAGGCGGCGGTTCTTAAAAACCGCGTACGTCAGTATTTTCAAGATTCGCGCGGGCGAGACAATAAAACTATGGCGCTGGTGGCGGAGATTTTTGATACTGATTGGATTGAAACTGAGAGTGAGGTTGATGCGCTGTTTTTGGAAAGCGAGATGATCAAGCGGTATATGCCGCGATACAACGTTCTGCTGCGCGACGACAAGTCTCAGATGTACGTTCGGATTGATATGAAAAGCGATTGGCCGACGGTCAGTTTTACGCGGAATCCTGCCGATGATGGTGCGGATTATTTTGGTCCATTTTATAATGGTTTTGCGTTAAAAAAGGCATTGCGCTATTTGAGGCGAATTTTTCCATATCTCACTCACCAAAGACGCCCCGGGCAATCAAAATTGGACGAGGATTTGGGCTTAAGTCCGAAGATAAGTGATGGCTCGGACGCGTATAAAGCTGGTTTGCGTAAATTGATAAGTTATATTAAGGGAAATCGCAAGGCTATTGCTGTGGAGCTGGAGCGTGATATGAAAACGGCTGCGGGACTTCACGATTTTGAGCGGGCGGCAAGTCTGAGAAATAAGTTGCGCGCCATGCAAGAGCTTCAGCGACGCGTTATGTTTGGTGACAAAGAATTTTTGGATATTTCAAAAGACAAGGCGCTGGCTGATTTAGCAAAACTACTTGGCTTAAAAAATATTCCAGTGCGAATTGAGGGCTATGATATTTCGCATATGAGCGGACGTCAGGTTGTGGCGAGTATGGTAGTTTTTACAAATGGTGCGAGCGATCGTGCGGAATATCGCAAATTTAAGGTGGGTGAAAAAAACGACGACACTGGAAATATGTACGAGGTGATTTTTAGGCGGCTTGGCGAGCGAAATATCAAAAGCTGGGGTTGTCCGGATCTGTTGTTGATTGACGGCGGAAAGGGTCAACTTTCGGCGGCGATTAAGGCAAGGGATGAGCGCGGAATAAAATTGCCAATTATTAGCATCGCCAAACGCGAGGAAGAAATTATTATTCATAAAACTGGCTCGCAAATCGGCATGACATATATTGAGGAGTTGCAAAAATCTATTCATCAGGATGTCGCTATTCACGAAGATAATGATGTGTATGTGGTGAATTTGCATCCCGCTCAGCGTAACGCTGGATCTCATTCAAGGAATCTACGAGGCTCTGATATCGATGGCGATTCCAGCCGGGACAGTTTTACAAAAAGTTCTATTGCGACGACAGACATTGTCAAACTTTTCCAGCGGATTCGTGACGAGTCGCACCGATTTGCTGTGAGTTATCATACGGCGCTGAAGCGTCAAAATCAAACGAAAAACCAATTGGAGGAAATTCCAGGGATTGGCCCAAAGACGCGTGCGAAATTGTTGAGGAAATTTGGCAGTGTGAAAAAAATTATTGAGGCGGATTATGTGGAATTACAGGCGGAAGTTGGTGCGAAAAAGGCGAATTTGATTAAGCGCTTATCTTAAGTTTGGGCGACCAATCGACAATAAAGCATAAATTATATATAATAAGACTAATGAAAAGACAATTTGCAACGTTTTTGATTCGGCTAATTCTTAACTCGGTAGGTATTTGGGTTGCAGTGCGGCTGCTTGGAAATGAAACTCCGGGCGCAACTTCTGCGTGGACGTTTATGATGGCGGGGTTGATATTTTCGGTAGTGAATAGCGTATTGAAGCCAATTGTTACAATTTTAGCCCTGCCAGCAATTCTATTGACTTTAGGTCTGTTTACCTTAATTGTGAACGGCTTTATGGTTTACATTTCATTAGCTTTGGCACCAGGGATTTCTATGACTTTTGCGCATTCAATTATTGCCGGGATTATATTGAGTTTGGTAAACTATATTATAAGTAGCGCGCTGGTTTTGCAGCGGGAAGAAAAGGAGTAATATGTCAATTGATACAATTTTACCGTACGTGACGCTTGGATCTGCCGTACTGATGATTATCGCAATTTTGTTGCAGCAACGAGGTGCAAGTTTGGGTGCAGGATTCGGTTCGTCTGGGGAATTATTCACTACTCGTCGCGGATTTGATAAAAACTTGTTTGATGTAACTATTGTTTTTGCGGTGATTTTTGTGCTATCGATTTTGGCAAGTATGATTTTGCCGGGATTGCAAAAATAGGAGAATAGATTTGAGCTCGGATAATTCGTCATGGAATCGTTTTGCGCGGCTAAAAGTTTCCAGTAAAGATGTCAATAAGCGCCTGCGTAAGATTGAAAAGGGAAGCTTGCGTCATGCGCATAAATTCGTGACATCCAGGTTAGACCGCTTATCTAATGTGCGACGTCGGGTTTCTGTTTGGATTATTCTAGTATTGGTGATGATTGGCGCCAGTGCGGTGCAGTGGCATATTTCTCGCAATTCTTTCACGACAATGGCGTACACTTCTGGCGGATCATATTCTGAGGGCGTGCTGGGTCCTTTGGAAAATTTAAATCCGATTTTCGCAAAAACTAATGCTGAAAAATCTGCCGCGAAGTTGCTATTTTCAAGTTTGTATCGATATGACTCAACGGGCAATATAAAGGCTGACATGGCGGATAGCGTCAGTGTGAACGATAAAGAAACCGAATATATAGTCAAACTGAAGAAAGGTCTGAAGTGGTCGGACGGACAAGACCTAACGGCGGACGATGTAATCTTTACGTTGAAGCTATTGGCGAATCCAGAAGTTGGAGCTGAGATATCTGGCTGGAAATCTATAAAATTCGAGAAAGTGTCTGACGATTCGGTGAAGTTTATTCTGCCGTCGTCATATTCGCCGTTTGTCCATGCTTTGACATTCCCGATTATCCCTAAGCATATATTAAAAGACGTTAAGCCGTCGAATTTGCGTGAACATGATTTTAATAAATCGCCTATATCCAGCGGTCCGTTCGCCTTTAGATTGCTGCAGAATGTAACGAGCGATGGTAGTAAAAAAGTGCTATATTTGCAGTCGAATAGCAATTATTATGGCGGCACGCCTAAGTTGGAGCGATTCCAGTTGTACGCGTATCCGACGCAGGATGATATTGTGAAAAGTTTGCGTACGCGAGAAATTACAGGAACTCCAGAATTGATTTATAACGATCAATCCGCCGAGGTAAAATCTATGTATGCCGCAGAAGCGCATTCTTTGAATAACGGAGTTTACGCACTGTTTAACAACAATAGTCAGTTCTTGCGATCAAAAGCTGTTCGCCAAGCTTTGTCGCTCAGTGTCGACACATCCAAGCTGCGCCAATCTTTGTCATTGTCTACAGAGGAATTATCTGGTCCAACGCTCAACAAATTCCTGGGAAAGAGTTCGAACTCGTCTAGTTATGACGTCAAGAAAGCGAAATCTCTACTCGACGTTGAGGGCTGGAAGAATGTAAATAATGTTCGCCAGAAGGGAAATGATAAATTAAAGCTCAACGTGGTTGTTTTGAAGAATAGCAATTACGAAAAGGTCGCCAGGTACTTGGCTCAAGTTTGGTATGACGAGCTAAATATAGAATCGGATATTAAAGTTGTCGATCCGAACGATGCTACTCAAAATATTCTTCAGACAGTTTTGCAGCCGCGCAATTTTGACGTGCTGGTTTACGAGCTTTCCTTGGGTGGCGACCCCGATGTTTACGCCTATTGGCATTCTTCGCAGGCAACCAACAATGGTTTGAATTTCTCCAATTACAATAATGCGATAGCGGACGATGCTTTGGAGAGCGGTCGATCTAAAATCTCGGCAAAGCAACGCGCTGATCGTTACGCGAAATTTACTGCCACTTGGCAAGCAGACGTCCCGGCAATTGCCTTGTATCAACCGAAGTTTGACTATATCCATATTCGGAACGTTAAGGCTCTCGACGCAAGCACTGAAGTTGTCAATCCCGTCGATCGCTATGTCGATGTTCAATATTGGGCGACAGAGAAAAAGTCCGTTTACAAAACCCCGTAATCGGGTATAATGGTAAGTGGTTATGCGGGCGTGGCGGAATTGGTAGACGCGCTAGCTTGAGGGGCTAGTGAGCATTGCGCTCGTGGAAGTTCAAGTCTTCTCGCTCGCACCAAATATATTGTAACTATTAGACGATCTGTTTGTGATATGTTTTGTAAAATCTGATATAATAAAAGCGGTGGCGCGTTGGCGGAGCGGTTACGCAGAGGTCTGCAAAACCTTTTAGACGAGTTCGACTCTCGTACGTGCCTCCAATTTTTTGATGAATAGTCCTGAGTATTGGGCTATTTTTTATTTTGTGAAATTGTACAATTTACTTAGCGAATATAGTATAATATAAGTAGTCTGGCGCGCGGGCGTCTAGATTGTATATAAATAAGCGCGAGTGGCGGAATTGGTAGACGCGAGGGACTTAAAATCCCTTGACCAAAAGTCGTGCGGGTTCGATTCCCGCCTTGCGCACCAAATTCATAAAGAAAATAAGATCGAATAAGAAAGGGATAAAATAAGAAATGAGTCCATTGGTAATTGTACTTATTGTTACAGTGGTAGTTTTATTAGTACTCGTAGGAGTTGTAATCGGTGCGTACAATGGTTTAGTAGTGCTACGCAACCGCGTAGAAGAAGCATGGAGCGACATTACTGTTCAGTTAAAGCGCCGAACTGATTTGATTCCAAATTTGGTCAACTCAGTAAAAGGCTACGCTACACACGAAAAAGAAGTGTTTGAGAAGGTCGCAGAAGCTCGCTCGGCAATTATGAATGCTGGCAGCGTGGCTGAAACCGCCAAGGCTGAAAATGCTTTGGAGGGCGCGTTGAAGAGCTTGTTTGCCGTATCTGAGGCTTACCCAGAATTGAAAGCAAACCAGAACTTCTTGCAATTGCAACAAGAATTGGTTGATACTGAGGATAAGATCCAAGCAGCTCGCCGATTCTACAACGGTGGCGTTCGCGACTTAAACACGAAGATTCAGACTTTCCCAACAAATATCATCGCGGGAATGTTTGGCTTCCAAGCTAAGGAATTCTTCGACGTTGAGGATCGTGCAAGCGTTGAAAATCCAGTTGAAGTAAAGTTCTAATTGAATCCTGAAATGAAAATCGCTCGTCTATTTTTGGCGGGCGATTTTTGGTATAATTAACATATGTACAATGCAGTTTCTCAAAACAAACGCAACACAATATTAATTATGTCTGTGTTTGTGATAATTATTGGAATTATCGGTCTGTTTATCGGCGTGGCAACTGATAGCTATTCACTAGCGCTCATCATTTTCATATGTGCGATATTGTATGCTTGGCTGCAATATTTTATAGCTGGCAAGTTGGCTATGATGATGACTGGCGCTCAGGAAATTAGTAAAAATGACGCTCCTGAACTTTGGCGAGTGGTGGAAAATCTGTCTATCGCTTCTGGTATGCCGATGCCGAAAGTTTATATTATCGACGATCCAGCTCCAAATGCTTTTGCGACTGGTCGCGACCCAAATCATGCAATTGTTGGTGCGACTACTGGGCTTTTGGATATTATGGACAAGCGTGAGCTGGAGGCGGTTATGGCGCATGAAATGAGTCACGTGCGAAATTACGACATCCGTGTGAGTATGATTGCTTTTGGTTTGGTTAGCGCAATTGGGCTATTTGCGGACTTGGCGCTTCGAATGATGTTTTATAGTGATGACCGTGATAGAGATGTCAATCCTGTCATCTACGCTTTCGGGTTGATTGTGGGTATATTGGCGCCGCTTTTGGCAACGATAACTCAATTGGCGGTTAGTAGGCAGCGTGAATATCTGGCGGATGCTTCAGGGGTGCTATTGACACGAGATACTGAAGGGCTAGCAAGCGCGCTGGAAAAATTGCGCCAATACGGCAAACCAATGCAAAAACAAAGCTCTTCCACTGCCAATTTGTTCATGAATAATCCTTTGAAGCCCGGATTTTTCTCGAAACTATTTAGTACTCATCCACCGCTAGAAGACAGAATTGCAAGGTTGAGAAATAACGCAACAAAGATGTAATTATGACAACGAAAACCTCTAAAAAACGAGCAGTCAAGAATCCTAAGAAGTCAAATGCTGATCATAAAAAAGGTGTATGGCCTGGTATTAAACGGGACTTTAGCAAATTAAATCAGCAGCGGCGCAATTTTCTGCAGCGTCGCCCTCATCGTAGTTTTCGGTTAACTAAGCGACGAGATTACCAACGAGATCTAAAAATTCCAGGGTATTGGTCGCTGACCAGTGAGGCTTGTTGTCTGGTATGGCGAAATAAGAAGACTTTCCTGGCGTTAATTATCGTCATATCGATATTGACGTTTGCCTTAGCCAGCGTCATGTCGCAAGATACGTACCAACAACTTAAAGACGTGATGAATCAGGCTGAGTCAAATGGATTCGGCGGAATTTATACAACAATTAGCCTATTCTCTGGCGTTGCGGTTAGCTATATTTCCGGTAGTGGAACGGCTGGTGGAAATGTGCAGCAAGCGGCGGGAATTTTTCTGGGACTATTAACTTGGTTGTCGTCTGTTTGGCTGACGCGAGCTATTTTAATTGGTAAAAAACCGAAAATGCGCGACGGTTTGTATAGTTCTGGGTCGCCCATAATTGCGCTAATAATTGTCATCGGGGTTTTCTTGATTCAAATGGTGCCGGCGGCAGTGGCGGTGATTATTTATAGCGCACTCAATGCTTCGGGAATGTTAAATCAAACGCCGATTCTGATGGCGGCTGGCGGCGCGGCGATTCTAATAGTGGCGATGTCTGTCTATTGGGCGACTTCTACAGTTTTTGCGATGATCATCGTAACATTGCCGGGGATGTATCCGTTTCACGCATTGCGTTTGTCGGGCGATATTGTGACGGGGCGAAGATTAAGGATTTTGCTGAGATTTGTGTGGGCTGTTGTTCTGTCCGTGCTTTTGTGGGCGGTCGTTCTGATTCCGGTAATTCTGCTTGACGGCGCGCTGAAGGGGTGGATTAGTGGTATTGATTGGCTACCAATTGTCCCGACAACTGGTCTGATTTTACTTTACGTAACGATAATTATGATTTCTGTGTATGTCTATTTGTTCTACAGAAAGGTGGTTGAAAGTGACACCAAAAAAACCAAGAATTGACGAAATTAAAGACTTGCTAAATCGTTATAGCTACGAATATTACACCTTAGATAGGCCAAGTGTGAGCGATGCGGTTTATGACAGTCTGATGGATGAGCTGAAGAAAATTGAATCGGATCACCCGGAACTGATTACTATCGATAGCCCTACGCAGCGAGTTGGAAATAAGCTGCTCGACGGTTTTCAAAAAGTAGAGCACGCGCGCCGAATGGTCAGTTTGAATGATGTTTTTGACAAGGGTGAAGTTGAGGCGTGGATTGAGCGAACTGATAAATTGATACCAGGTCAGCGACATGAATTTTTTACGGATATAAAAATGGACGGATTGGCGTGCGCGTTGATTTATGTCGACGGTATATTGTCGCAAGCTGTGACACGCGGCGATAGTTTTGTTGGCGAAGATGTAACGAATAATGTTCGGACTATTAAAAACGTACCGCTTCGTCTGCGTGAAGCGGCGGGTTTTGAAAATTTTTTGCGTGGTCGGACAGAGATTCGCGGTGAAATTGTTATGTTGAAACGGGATTTTGAGGAGCTTAATGAAAAGCAGAAATCTCTAGGGTTGCCTACTTTTGCTAATCCGCGCAATTTGGCTGCGGGGACAATTCGTCAATTAGATCCTGCGCTGGTGGCGGCGCGCCCGTTGCATTTTCGTGGATATGATGTGATTCGCGATGATAGTTCGGAAGTTCCGACGAATAGTTTTGCTTACGAGGCTTTGACGGCGCTGGGGATTTCTCGCAATCAGCAGGCTAGTGTTTTTGATAATTTGTCCGACGTGATGAAATTTGTTGATGAATGGAGCGACAAGCGTCATGACTTGCCGTTTAATACGGACGGGCTGGTTATTAAAATTAACGATCGAGAGATATATGACAATCTCGGGATGGTGGGTAAAAATCCGCGTGGGGCGGTGGCTTATAAGTATGCGGCCGAAGAAGCTACGACGATCGTTCGGGACGTAGTCATTTCTATTGGACGAACTGGCGCGGCGACTCCGGTGGCTGTGTTTGATCCAGTAGTGGTGGCGGGAACTACGGTGCAGCACGCCAGCTTGCATAACGCCGATGAAATTGAGCGTTTGGATATTCGGCGAGGCGACACTGTAGTGATTTTTAAGGCTGGCGATATTATTCCGCAAGTTGAGAGTGTCTTGAAGGAATTACGACCTGCAGATTCTGAGCCAATTGACTATAAAGCAGAATTAAAACGGCAATATCCGGAGTTGGAATTTGTGCGACCGGAAGGTGAAGCTGTTTACCGAGTTAAGGGTTCTAGCGGTCCGCTGATTTTGAAGCGAGCTCTGGCACACTTCGCGTCTAAGGGTGCGCTTGATATTGATACGCTTGGTGAAAAGAACGTGGAGGTTTTAATTGACAATGGTTTGGTCGGCGATTTGGCGGATATTTTTACGCTTACTAAAGACGATTTGTTAAAGTTGGATCGGTTTGCTGATATTTCTGCGCAAAAGTTAATCTCGGCAATTGCTGATAAAAAAAGCCCAGAATTAGAGCGATTTTTGTACGGTCTGGGGATTCGTCATATTGGCGCGCAAACGGCGATTGATTTGACGAATCATTTTGAAAGTATGGAAAATTTGGCGAAAGCGACGATTGATGATTTGCGACAAGTTGATGGTGTGGGTGAAATTGTTGCCGAATCTGTGGTGGCGTGGTTTGCTGATGAAGATAATGTAAAATTGCTCAATAAATTCACAGAATTGGGAGTTGTTCCTCGGTTTAATAAAAAATCTGGCGGTTTGAGTGGAAAAAGTTTTGTCATCACGGGCACTCTGAAATCTATGGGACGCGACGCTGCTGCGGATAAAATTCGTAATCTCGGTGGAGTTTTTCAAACCGCAGTTTCTAAAGACACGACATATTTGGTGGCTGGCGGTAAGGTTGGTGCTAGCAAATTGAAAAAGGCTGAGCAATACGGCACGAAAATCATTGACGAGCAAGAACTATTGAAAATGATAAGCGGCGCAGATCAATAGTCGCAGTGGGATATAAAGCTTGTGTTTTTTTGGGCGATAATGCATAATTAAACATGAGCTGGTACGCATAGGGGCATTCTCCTATGCTTGCCAATTGAAAGACAAACACACATTCAAATATGCCCCGGGTGGGCGCGTAGCAGCTCTTCTATAATGCTTATGGTATGATATAGTTATGGTTACTGTTTCAAAAAAAAGGGAAGAAAAACTAGCAAAATTAGTGCGAGAATTTTTTGCTGTTCATCCAGATGTGAAGCTTGTGGCGATAACTGGTAGCGCCGGAAAGGCTAGTGCAAAAATAGCTATTGGTACGGTTTTGGCACAACAATTTGATATTCAGCTTCGCAATGAAGAGCCGAAGACAAAAGCTGATGTTTTTCTTCAGATGATGGGCGTGAAAATGCCCGAAAAAGGCTTGTTCAAATGGTGGAAAGTGATGCGCGCCGTAAAGAAGAGAATTAAGGCCGAAAAACCGGAAGTTCAGGTGATTGTTCAGGAATTTAATCCAAAGGAACTTGGCTATAATGATTGGTTTAAGGCTTATGTTGTGCCAGATATTACGGTTGTAACTTCTGTGACGAATGGTCGAATGCAGGTTGAATATTCCTTGGAGGAAGTGGCGAATGAGATGATTTCGCTGGCGAATTTCTCGCGAATGGCGATGATAAATCGTGATGACATCGATGGGCGTTTTGCTAGCTTTTTGACGAATCCTAATATCACTACGTACGGAAGTGATCCAGTGGCGGAGTATAATTTTGACGATCGTAATTTTTCCCTGAAAGACGGACATCACGGCTTTATTATGTCGCCAGAAAATCCTAATGGATTAGAAGTCAATGTTAAGCTAATTGGCGAGCATAATATTCGTCCAGCAATCGTGGCGGCGGCTATTGGGTATGTGTTTGGTGAAACTGAGGAGAATATAAAAAAAGGCATAGAAAATTTGCGTCCACTGCCTGGCAGGATGAATTTGCTGAAGGGTGCGGACAATACTTGGTTGATTGATGATAGCTATAGTTCGACGCCGTTGACTGCCTTGGCTGCTTTGCAATCTTTGTATCGAATTGAGACTCCGCAGCGCATTGCTGTACTTGGTAATATGAATGGCTTAAAGGGAATTTTCGAGCAAGCCCACGCCGAACTTGGTTCTCATTGTAGTCCGGATCTGTTGGATTGGGTTGTGACGGTTGGCGAGAAAGCTAATCAATATTTGGCGCCGGCCGCTCGTCAAAAAGGCTGCCAGGTGAAGGAATGTAAGAATGCCATCGAGGCTGGGTCTTTCGTGCGCGACAAATTGAAATCTGAAGGCGTTGCTCTGTTTAAGGGTTCGAGCGGCGGCGTATGGCTAGAGGAATCTATAAAAATCAACCTTCATAGCACTGAGGACGATAAATACTTAGTCAGGCAAACGCCGGAGTGGATTGCTAGGAAAAACCAATTTTTCTCACAATTTAAAGATTAATGTGATATATTAAATTCAAGGTATATAAAACAAGGGGGAATGATGGATCAAGGTAATCAACCTGCACCGCAGCCGCAATATAACGGCGTGCCGATGCAACCAAAAAAGAAGAAAACGGGATTGATAATTGGCATAGTGCTGGGAGTTATAGCTCTTATTGCTATTATTTCTGCTGTGCTAGTTTATTTCTTGTGGTGGCAGAATCCAGAAAAGATGGTTACGGACGCTGTGTCTAATGCTATTATGGCAAAGAAGATGACTGCCGACGGTAAGGTGGTCATTGATATGCGCGACCAAGGAAAAATAGAGCTAAACGTAAAGACTGCTACTGATTCGGGAAAATCAAAGGCGAATATTGACGCTAAGCTTAATATTAAGGGAGTTGAGAAAAATATTCCTCTTAAGGGTGATGCGGTTCTTGATAGTGACGGAACGATATACGTGAAGATAAATAACTTTAAGGATTTGTATGGCACTTTGCTTGAAGTAGTTATGGAATCTTCGTCTGGCGGAAATCTATCAAGATCTCAAATAGAAACTTACCGCGATCAGACACTAGAGAAGATGAGCTCTGAGATAGATAAAATGAGCGACACGTGGATGAAGATTTCTCCAGATGAAATCGGTAGCGAATATAAGTGTGGAATTAACGCTCTGAAGAAAATTCAAAGTGACGAAAGTGCACGTAAGGAATTGGCTCAGATTTATCAAAAGAATAGCTTCTTCACTATAAAAGACTCAAAGATTAGTGATCGTAATGGTGGGCGTGGTTTTGAACTAAAGGGTGATAACGGTAAATTGTCGAAATTTAACGATGAGTTTAAAGATTCATCAGCAGGCAAGGCACTCAGTAAGTGTGGAAAATCTAATAGCTACAAGAGCAGTGAATCGTCATCTATCGACACGGCTTCATTGAAGGTGTGGGTTGATAGGTCATCTCATGAACTGAAGGCCTTGGAGTTGAAAGGTGATGGCAAGAAGGCTTCTGTAGAAATTTCATTTGACATTAATATGAACAAGTCTGAGGAAATTAAGGCGCCGTCGGACGCTGAAAGCTTGAAAGAGTTTGTAGAAGGTTTTATGAGCGGATATTCGAGCGGATTGTCATCAACCTCGACTAGATGATAGTTTAATTGCTTAATAATAATCCCGTTCGTAATGAGCGGGATTATTTGCTATAATTACAGATATGAGACGCTATAATCCGACAGAAATTGAACAAAAATGGCAAAACAAATGGGAGGCTGACGGTACTTACGCGGTTGATTTTAATGACACGACCCGACCTAAATACTACAGTTTGAGCATGCTTCCGGGGATTACGGGGGCGGGAATTCACATTGGACATGGTCGTACTTTTCAATTTGCTGACATTAAGGCACGATTTAAGCGTCAGCAGGGTTATAATGTCTATCATCCAATCGGCTGGGACAGCTTTGGCCTGCCGGTTGAAAATTACGCTATTAAAGTTGGAAAAACACCACGTGTAGCGCACGATGAGGCGAAAGTCCACTTTAAGGAGCAATTGAAGCGACTTGGGTTTAGTTATGATTGGACAAAAGAAATTTCTACAGCTGATCCAGAGTATTACAAATGGACTCAGTGGATTTTTACGCAATTATATAAGCACGATTTGGCATATCAAAAAGAGCAGCCGCAATGGTGGTGTGAAACTGATAACACGGTGCTCGCTAACGAACAGGTTGAAGGTGGCAAATGTTGGCGCTGTGGTAATCCTGTAACCAAGCGAAATCTTAAGCAGTGGTTCTTCCGAATTACGGCGTATGCAGATGAAATTTTAGAGGCAACCGATGCGCTTGATTGGACGGAAATGGTTAAAACCATGCAGAAGAATTGGATTGGTCGATCAGTTGGCGCGGAAGTTGAATTTGCGGTTAGTGGTCAAGATTCCAAGATTACAGTTTTCACAACTCGTCCTGACACGTTATTTGGTGCGACGTATGTAGCTTTGGCGCCGGAGCATCCTCTGATTTCTCAGTTGGTCAATTCTGATACGCGCGAAAAGGTTGAAGCGTATATACAAGCTTCGCAACAAAAATCTGATGTTGAACGCCAAGAGAATAAAGAGAAAACAGGCGTATTTACCGGCAGTTATGTCATAAACCCAGTCAATGGTCAAAAATTGCCGATTTGGGTGGCGGATTATGTTTTGGGCGGCTATGGAACCGGCGCAGTCATGGCGGTGCCAGCGCACGACGAGCGCGATTTTGCGTTTGCCGAGAAATTTGACTTGCCGATTATCCAGGTGATTGATAAGCCTGAACATTCAGCCGACACTGGCTGTTATTCTGGTGAAGGTGAGTTGATAGATTCTGGACAATTCAACGGCACCAGAAGTGAGGATGCTCGCGAGCAAATTGTTGCGTGGCTGGAGCAGCAGAATTCTGGGCGAAGCAAAACCACGTATAAAATGCGCGATTGGTTGATTTCTCGTCAGCGCTATTGGGGTGCTCCAATTCCAATTGTCCATGTTGATGGTCGCGCACCAATTGCCGTGGCTGATGAATGTTTGCCGGTGATTTTGCCGGAGGTAGAGAATTTTAAGCCAACGGGCGGGAATACTTCTGTTTTGGCTCAAGTTGATGATTGGGTGCGCGTCTGGGTGGATGTTGAAACTGGAAAAACTGTGCCGATTACGGAAAATAAACCTGACGGCGATAATTGGGTAGAAGGTCGACGCGAGACCGATACTTTGGATGGCTATGCTTGTTCTAGCTGGTATTTCTTGCGATATCTCGACCCGCACAACGATAATGAAGCGTGGAATCCTGAGAGAATTAACCATTGGATGCCGGTTGATTATTACAATGGTGCTGATCACGCCGTGGCTCACTTGCTATACAGTCGTTTTTGGATGCGATTTTTCTATAAGCTCGGTCTCGTTCCAACTCCAGAACCTTTCAAGCGAATGATGTACAATGCATACATTATGGCCCCAGACGGTCAGAAAATGTCCAAATCTAAGGGTAATGTCATTGATCCAATGGAGATTATGGACAGTGGATACGGCGCTGATGCGCTGCGAGTTTACGAAATGTTCATCGCTCCTTATGATATGGATGCGCCATGGGATCCTCGTGGCGTTCCGGGAACTTATCGATTCTTAAACCGAGCATGGAATTTGGTTCAGGAGTTCGTTGATAAGAATCCAAACGACTCTCTTGACGCGGATGAAAAAACAGCTCAAGAATTATTGCGATTAACTCACTCGACGATTAAAAAAGTTACGCGTGACATTGAAGATGAGAAGTTTAATACAGCCGTGGCTTCGATGATGGAAATGGTCAATGGCCTGTATAAGATAAAAGAATCGCAAGGAATTGACATGTCAGATGAATGGCGATTTACATTAGAAAGTTTGATTCAGATTTTGGCGCCTTTTGCTCCACATATCACAGAGGAATTGTGGCGTGAAATGGGTCATGACGATACGGTTCACGTTGGTCACTGGCCGAAGTGGGACGAAGAATATCTAAAGAGCGATACGATGACTATTATAGTTCAAGTGAATGGCAAGCTTCGTGCGAAACTTGAACTGCCGAGTGCTATGGACAAGCAGGGCGTTGAAGAAGCGGCTCTGGCTGATGAGAATGTCCAGAAATTCACAAACAATAAACCACCTAAAAAGATGGTTTATGTTTCAGGTAAGCTGGTGAATATAGTGGTTTAGCTGTCTTGATCTTTTACTTTCTCTGCTGCAGCCGCTTCACCAAAAGCGTTTGTGGTAACAGTAATCTTGACTTTGTCTCCTGGACTCACTCCTTCTTTGGTTTCAGTGACCATGTTGGCTGTTCTTTCGCATCCTCGAAAAGTATCGTAGCTGGTAGATTTAGGCAATCCTAGACTCTCTTCTAGTGTAGCCTGTGTACTACATATCTGCTCTTGTGCGTTTTTTGGGTCGTAAATAGTTATCTCTGCAGAAGTAGTTTTTTCTGTGAGTTTGCCCAACCCAACGATACTGCCTATAGCCATAGCTACAGCTAGTGCTCCTGCGGCCATTTTGGTTAATGGCTTCTTGTTGTTTTCCTCTGTATTTTTCTCTGGACTGATGGTTGTTTTCTTGTCTGCTCGGTCTTCTAGTGTTGTATTTGTGTCGTTATGATTGTTTGTCGTAGGGAAGACGGCATCCATCAAGGCTGTTGTTTCCTCAGTTTTGGGGTAAACCGCGTCTACTAATGCAGTTAAATCATCTCTATCGTTACTTTGTAATGTAAGTTGTTCTTTACTCATGTCTTATATATTACCATAAACGACATAAAAAGTCAATATTATTATCTAATTTGCAGGCAAGCTCTTGAGATTGTCCAATAAAAAAGGTATAATAGTACGTAAGTTTTATGACAACCTAAAAGAGGAGAATAAATTATGGCACAACCTAAGAAACAGAGTAGTCCACGTAAAACTGGTCTTCGTCGCAGTCACTTGGTATTAAAATTGGCACGTCGTGTTAACGCAACTTCACCAGTTAAGGTGAAGACAACCAAGCGTGAAACCGGTAAAACAACAAAATAATAATTACGAACAGGACGCTTAATAATGGCATCAAACCGTCATTTGGGACGAATTGTCGCACTGCAAACACTTTATGAACATGAATTTCGCAAAGAGGTTGGCGATAGCGATGTTGATTATAAGACTATTTTAGAGCGTAATTTGGCTGAATATAAATCATCGGTTGACGATATTGAATTTATCGATAATTTGATCAGCGGCGTACTTTCGACGCAGAGTCAATTGGATGAGAAATTACAGCCACTAGCGCCAGAATGGCCTATCAGTCAGTTACCGCGAATTGATCGGGCAGTACTTAGAATTGGTTTATATGAATTGCTATATTGTGCAGATACCGTTCCGCCAAAAGTGGTGATTAACGAAGCGGTAGAATTAGCAAAAGCGTTCGGTTCGGATAACTCGGGTAAGTTTGTGAATGGCGTGCTTGGCACGGCACTCCGTACTCTCGTGGAGGAGTCCGACAGTGAGAACAAGCAACTTTGATAAGATAAAAAAATATTTTGGTGGCAGCAAGAAGCCGTTAATTCAGGAAATTGTACGCGAGCCAACCGCTGGTGGCGTGATTTTTCGTCGTAATAAAAAGGGTGAGGCAGAGTTTTTACTTTATCAGGATGCTCGCGACCGCTGGACAATTCCGAAAGGTCATATTGAACCAGGTGAAACAGCTCAAGTGACGGCTCGTAGGGAAATCGGCGAGGAAACTGGACTGAAGAAAATTGAACTGCATGGCTGGCTGGGTAAGGTGAATTTCCGTTATCGTCGAATCGATAAATTGGTATTGATGACAACGCAAGTTTATCTAGTTAAGGCGCTGGATCCTAACGAGAAACTTCAGAAGGAAGAGTGGATGAATGGTCTTAAATGGTTCAGTTTTCATGAGGCGCTGGATGAAGTTGAATATGAAGATATTGGCAAGCTGATTCTTTTGGCAATGAAACGAATTAGACAGGAGAATTTATAAATGAACGGAATGAACACTGCGCCATATCAAGATTTTGCGCGCGAAAAATTAGGTTTTGAATTTACGAATTTGGATTTGCTAATTACGGCTTTGACTCACCGTAGCTATGTGAATGAGCATCGAAAATCCGTTCATCACCACAATGAGCGCTTGGAATTTTTAGGTGATGCGGTTTTGGAACTGGCGGTAACAGAATATCTGTTTACGCATTTTTCTGAGCCAGAGGGAATTTTGACTGCTTGGCGGGCAGCTTTGGTGCGAACGGAAAGTATTGGTGATGCTGGTGATAAATTGGGCTATGGTCCGCTGATTCGTATGTCAAAGGGTGAGAAGAACGGCTCAGAGCGAGCACATTTACAGATTTTAGCCAATGCATTTGAGGCGGTAATCGGCGCGATTTATTTGGAGCGTGGTTTTGATGATGCTCGCGATTTTATTCACAAGCATATAATTGTTAAGTTGGATGGAATTTTGGAGTCGGGCAGTTGGCGTGATCCGAAGTCATATTTGCAGGAGATTTCTCAGCGAGTTGACAATCAAACGCCGGTATATAAAGTCCTGAGCGAAGAAGGTCCAGATCACGATAAAGTCTTTACTCTTGGGGTTTTTGTTGGCGATAATATGATGGGGCGAGGCATTGGTCCATCTAAGCAAGTTGCTCAACAGCAAGCTGCTCGTGCTGCAATTGCTAAATATAAAGAATCTGGCGAGAAATAGTTAAAGTTTGCACGGCGTAAACTGCTCGTGTATAATGAAAATACAGTTTAATTCCAGGAGGAGGGGCAGAATGTCAACAATAGATCAGCAGTTTGTAGAATATACTGTAAAGGCGTTGGTTGGACATCCAGAAGACGTCGTAGTAGACCGAACGATTGATGAAAAGGGCGTTTTACTAACATTGACAGTTAATCCAGCAGATTTGGGTCGAGTTATTGGTAAGCGCGGCAGTACGGCACAGAGCTTGCGCACGCTTCTACGAGCTTTGGGCGCAAAGAATGACGCTCGATATAACTTGAAGATTGTTAACAATGATGGTTTTTCTGGCGCACGCGAGGAAAATGATTATAATGGTAATGCTTCTGTGGATAACTCAACAGATGAAACTGTGGAAAATGAATCATCTTACGCAGAAAACACCAGAAAAGAACTTGCAGAACTCGACGATCTTGATATATAATTAAAACCAGTTCAAGCACAGACATTATGCGAGAACAGCTCTATGCGAGACAATGGGTAACCATTGAGAGCCTTATTTGTGCTAAAAAACCGTCCTTACTGGGACGGTTTTTTGGTGGGGAATAATTTCTGTAAAAAGACATGAAAATAGCCCGCCGAAAACGCGCTCAAGCTGAGGCTTAATGTCTCAACGAGCTATTTTCTCGGCGGGCGTTAGCCCTCTTGTGGGATGGGGCGCGCGACCCAACCGTCAACATTCCTCAAAGGGAAGGGGAGGTGATACCTGGTCTTCCAGGGGAATGCCTTGCTCAGATGCGGAAGGAGATCTGCGTAGGTCTCCTGGTCGTTGACATGAATGATTTCATGTCCCGGACCCCGCCTAAGGAGCTCGGCGATGGCTGCACTGTTCGTATAGGAGAACAATGCAGCCATCGAACAGAAGTCGAAGCCAAGCCCGGAGACGCATGCGGCGTGGATACGCTCCGCGCGTCCGTTATCATTCCCCTGATGAATCAGGGGATAATGCTCGTCGCTGTTGATGTTGTGCTTTTCGGGAAGGACGACGTCAGCACCGACTGTGACAGTGAGTCTGTCTCCGAAGAAGTTCAGCCGCCAGTCTTCGGTGGAACTTCCCTTCCACGAGATCTCATTGATGAGATGAGACAGGTTTCGCCGGATATCACTGCCAGCTCCATAAGGAACCTGCGTTCCATCATCAAGAGTCAAGGGGACTTGGATCTTGATGATGATATCACCACATGGGTCGACATACGCATGCGACCTAGGGCTGAGCCCTGCAGTATTGATTGCGTACTCGGCACCTTCGAGCGAGAGTTCTCCGGACATATCTCTGTCCTTTCTATGTAAGGGCTACTTCTGTTCGGTTGAACAAAAGCTGATATATATATCATACCTGGACAAAAAAGTCAACACTTGGTACACTGTAACAGATGAGAAAGTTTCAAGTAATTACGCTTTTCCCAGAAATGACAACGGGAGTTTTTAATAGTTCCATGATGTGGAAGGCTCAGAAAGACGGTATAGTGGAGCTTACGACAGTGAATTTGCGGGAGTTTGGTTTGGGTCCTCGTCGTCAAGTTGATGATACTCCTTATGGCGGCGGCGACGGGATGCTTCTTATGATTGAGCCGTTATGGAAAGCAGTAGAATTTGCGAAATCTCAGGATGAAACAGCGAAAGTGGTACTGATGAGTCCGCGAGGGCAACGCTGGAAGCAGGCTAAAGCTCAGAAAGAAGCCGATAATGATAAGGGTGTGATATTTATTTGCGGGCGATATGAGGGCGTAGATGAGCGAATATTGGAGTTGGTTGACGAGCAATGGAGTATTGGCGATTTTGTGCTGACTGGCGGCGAGTTGGCGGCAATGATGATGATTGATTCTATTGTTAGGTTGATTCCTGGAGTTTTGGGCGGCGAAAAATCTGCGGAAATTGAAAGTTTTTCAGATGGAGAAACGTTGGAATTTCCACAATATACACGACCTGAGGAGTTTAAAGGTTTACGCGTGCCGGATGTTTTATTGAGCGGACACCACGGAAAAATTGCCGAGTGGCGCGCTGAACAATCGCGGATATTGACCAATAAAAATACCCCATAGAGACGGGGTATTTTAAGTTGTGGTGGATTTGTCGTAGAGCGAAAGATACGATTTTGTGGTGTTTATTTTTGTAACGTTCGCTGATTTAACTTTATGACGTTTTTATAAAAAGTGCAAGTGCTTTCGTAAAAAATACAACAAGCTTGAGCTTTTTTGGCACGCAAGCTATACTGAAATTATGTCTGAAAAAGTAAGAAAGATTATTAAAATAGTAGTTAGTCTGACGATGGTAGGATTGCTGTTGTGTCAGTTGTTTACGTTTGAGAAGTTTTTTGCGGTCATTACTTCTGCGGGGATTATGCCATATTTAAGTCTTCCGATTGCGATAATATTAGTGGTTGTTGAGCTAGTGTCATTGCCATTTTTAATTGGTATGGATATGCCAAAAAGAATTACCCTGACAAGCAGAGTGGCTGGTTTTTTGAGTTTGGGGATTATGACGGTAATTAGTTTTTTGGCGTTTGCGAATGGGTATGGGACGGTGATATTTGGTGCAACGATAAAGAATGTGAATAATGTGGCTGCGATTTTTCTGGTATTCGTGATGTGGATTTTGCTGATCTGCGCAAATTTATCGATGAAAAAAACAGCCAAATAATTGGCTGCTAAATTTCAAACTTGGCTGGGATGGAGGGATTCGAACCCCCGAATGGCGGGACCAGAACCCGCTGCCTTACCACTTGGCGACATCCCAACGGCAAACATAATTGTACTATAGAAAAATGATTTCCGCAAGCGTTTACTGGCCAGCGTTGACGCGATATACTGGTAATATGGATTTGCAATGGATCGTGAAGCTAATTGCTGATGGGCTAGTGGTGCCAGTCGTGCTAATTGGTGCGTACTCGCTGATAAAATTGGTTCCAAATAAAGAGAAGTATCAAGTTTATAGCCAAGTTTTGATGGCTGGTTTGACGGCTTACGTGGCGGCAAAAATTATCGGGTCAATTTATCAACCAGATCAGATGCGCCCGTTCGAGATTCTGGGTGTATCTGCCGGCGCGTCATTCCTTAATAATCCGGGTTTTCCGTCCGATCACGCGCTATTTACAATGGCAATTACTTTGGCGGTATTTTTCGGAGCGAAGAGTTGGCGGCTGGCTGTTGTTTGTCTGGTTATGACGATCTTAATATGTGTCGGTCGGGTTATTGCATTGGTACATACGCCACTTGACGTTGTTGGCGGATTATTGATTGCTTGCGTAGGGATTATTTGGTATAAACCGATGAATCTCCTGAAAAAGCATAATATTTAAGCATATACATTTGCAATATTGACAAGTTTACGTTACAATTTACATGTGAAATTATTGTCAGCTATTTTCCGTGAAGAAATATCAGATTACACATATCCATTTTCAAGGCGAGTTTTCTTGAGGATTTTGGCGATTTTAGTTGCTAGCGGCGTGACTATCTGGTTGCTGGCGCTTGCGTTTGATAAATTTATGATTACACCCGTATTTTGCGCGAACGCTGAGCATATTTCTATTTGCGCAAACAGCACGAGCATCGCATCTTACGTCGCGCTGGTTTTGGCGGGAATTATGCTAGTTCCAGTGTTGGCGGTATTTGGCATCAAGCGACCTCTGTTGGTGGTAATCGCGGCAACTGTGTCGTTGTGGGGCGCTACATTATGGGCTGGCGGATCTTGGATTTTGTCATTGCTATGGGTAGTTTTGGCGACAGTTTTGGTATACTTGTCGTTAATCTGGTTGAATAGAATTCGTGGCAACGGTGCAGCAATTTTATTTATGACTTTATTTGCGATCTTAGCACGAGTTGTCTTGGCGCTATAATCACTGTACACTAAGTGTATGGAAATCATTATCATTATTCTCTTAATTGTTATTACTATTGGTTTGGGTGCGACTTTATTTGTCCTGCAATCAAAAATCAGCGAGCTAAAAAATCAATCATCCGTCGAGCTAATTAAAACCGATGTCGTGGAATTGGGGCGGACTATTGCGAAACTGAATGAATCCGTTAGCGATAAGTTGGAGCGAAGCAACGCGCAAGTTCAGACTTCTGTGCAGAAGCAATTGTCAGAAAGTGCAAAGTTGGTGGCTGACGTGACGCAGCGGTTGGCAAAATTGGATGAGACCAATAAGCGTGTGGTCGATGTGGCGACCGATCTGAAAACCTTGCAAAACGTGTTGCAAAATCCAAAGCAACGCGGTGTTTTTGGTGAGTTTTATCTGGAAAGCGTGTTGGATAACGTTTTACCAGCCAAGCAATATCAAATGCAATATCGCTTCAAGGATGGCGAAATTGTTGACGCGGTTATTTTTCTGGACAAGGGTCAAATATTGCCGGTGGATAGTAAGTTTTCTTTGGAGAATTACAATCGGATGATTAACGCCGAGACAAAATCTGAGCGTGAAATGTGGCTAAATAAAGTGAAGGCTGACCTTAAGGGGCGAATTGACGAGACTAGTAAATACATTCGTCCGCGCGAAAACACTATGGACTTTGCTTTTATGTTTATTCCTAGCGAATCTTTGTATTACGATCTTCTGATTAACAATGTTGGTCAGGGCGGTTCGAGTCGCGATCTGATTGAGTACGCGTTTCGGGACAAGCGGGTTATTATTGTGAGTCCGACTAGTTTTCTCGCGTACCTGCAGACTGTTCTTCAGGGGCTTCGTAGTTTGCAGATTGAAGAGCAGGCCAAGGACATTCAAGTTCGAGTTGGTCAATTGGGCGTTCATATTAAAAAGTTTGACGAGCTGATGACGAAAATGGGCAAGAGTCTTAGCACGACCGTTGGTCATTACAACAATACGTATAAGGAGCTAGGGAAGATCGATAAGGACGTTGTGCGAATTTCTGGTGGCGATAACCAAGCGCAGCCGGAGTTGATTGATCGGCCGACTCAAGAAGATTGACATAAAAAATACCCCGCCGATTAAGCGGGATATTTTATTGTGAAGTTATAATCTATTCTTCGTCTTTGTTTCGGTAATTGACGAGTAGAAATAGGTTACCGCCTAATGCTGCGCCGATTAGGGTAGCGGCAATTACTTCCAGGCTAAAGCGTGAATAGCTTTTTTCGCCTTCAGCTGGCAATACTCCGTTGCTACGTAGTTGAGAGTCGGTTTTCTCTGTAACAGCCAAAGAAACTGCTGGGTTCAAAGTTGCGCCTGAGATGTAGATCTCGCGTGGGTAAGTGCGGCCGTTTTTCTCAGTTTGAGTAGTGCTTTGATCTTTTTGGATTTTTGCAATAGCAGTGCTTTTAATGTACGAAGAGATTGAGCCAGATACGACAAGACCAATCATCAATGCCAAGCCAATTCCAAAAGCTTGACCAGCTGCTTTGATTTCTTTGCGTTGCAAAACTGCGGCGACGCCAAATACAAATACAGCGGTACCGACTAATTCCATCGCGAAGATATTCCAAGAGAATGCAGTAAATTGGTCGAAGCTTAGGGCGAATCCGCCGTTTGTTAATGAGCCGACAAGCACGATAGCCGCCATTGCGCCGAGGAATTGAGCTCCCCAGTAAAATGGTACAAGTACGGTCTTTAGCTTACGCATTGTCCACAGACCAAACGTGACAGCTGGGTTTACGTGTGCGCCAGAAATGTTGCCGATGACTGCAACGATGAACATCAATGCAAAACCGACATACATCGATGACAAAATAT
>CAUQBM010000012.1:0-24288 GCA_963516705.1 uncultured Candidatus Saccharibacteria bacterium
GCGTTACCAGTTAACAACGCAAACACTAATTTAGCGATTGTTGCACGCGCTGCTTTCCCCATTTTTTCTGGGATTTTGGTGAGTAAATGCATGTCGTCATTTAAGATTGCCTGACGGGTAATTGTAAATAACTGCCCGTAAGTCGCCAATGCAACGCTAGCGCCCTCATCACCGATTGTGCCATAGGTGTATTCTTCCCCCTCGCCAACTTGTGGTAAGTAGCCAAAATCTCCCAAGCCGACACGTTTTGCCGCGCGGAAATCCGTTAATGTCCCGCGAGTGGTGAATTCGTCAAAGTTTTCCGCAGCCGTCTCCCAACCTTTGAGTAGGGATTTATGCGCTACATCAATTAAAATTTGACCAAAGTCAGAGCTGGAGTGTGTAAACGCCAAGCCTACCACGCCCATTGCATTTTGACCTGCAACACTAACACCGCGATCTGTAAGTGACGCTCGAGCTAATTCACGCAAGCTCATGCCTGTGTATGCATTATCTTTTACATTTACTTGGTCTTTATCAATACCAGCACGCGCCAATAAAGCTTGTTTCACGCTGTCGCCAATAATATTGCCATTATCGACATAATGAGCCAATGTCGCACTTGGTGTTGTGCTTGCGCCACGTTTTGCTAATAATTTGTCTTTTGCCTGCTCAGCAGTAATGCTTAAGTCGCCTAGGCACTCAACAAGTAAATCATTGTGAGTTGTACCAAACGGAGCAAACACCGCTTTAATATCCGCATTGCGTTTATTTAACTCAGCCTGCACTTGCGCAGTATTATCTACTGTCACAGTTGGAGCTTGATTTACTGGCGCTGATTGCGCAGTTGGCGTTGCTTGTGTTGCTGGAGTTGAGCCAGCGTTGCCTTGTGGCTTAAACAACATATCTTTCATCGCTTTTGGCATATTTTCAAAGTCCTCTAGTTTTCGTGATTTAATAGACGCCATCGCCACAAGTGGTTCGGCTAATTTGTCGGCAAATCCTTGCTCAACGCATTCTTTACCGTTGAGCCAAGTTTCTGCTGATAGCATTTCTGCTAATTCTTCTGGTGTTTTCCCTGTTTTGCTCGCGTAAGCAGGGATTAACGTGTTTTCGACCTTATCTAACAGGTCAGCATACTTGCGCATATCATCTGCATCACCACCTTGGATACCCCACGGCTTGTGGATCATCATCATTGCATTTTCTGGCATAATTACCTCATTACCAGCCATTGCAATGACACTCGCCATACTTGCCGCCAATCCGTCAATATAGACTGTTACATTAGCAGGATGGTTTTTAAGTAGGTTGTAAATTGCGATACCGTCAAAAACATCGCCACCAGGTGAGTGGATATGTAGGTTGATTTGTTTAAGGTTGCCGCCTAGTGCTTTTAAATCCTTTGAAAAACTCTGAGCAGTAACGCCCCAGAATCCAATTTCATCGTAGATTGAGATTTCCGCCGTGTCGTTGGCTTTGGCTTTGATTGAGTACCAAGACTGGTTATTCGTCTTTGTCGCGCTCGCTGTCATCGCTACCGGTGCCATAATCATTTTCTGTTTTCGCATTTGTTGTACCTGTATTAGTTAAATCTGTGTCAAATTTGAGTCCGAATTTACGGTTTTCTTCAACCTCCACTCGTCGTCTGCGCTTAACTTCTGCTGGGTTGCTGCCACTTGCCCGCACTGCTTGACTTTCTGTCGCCAATCCACCTTTGATGCGTTCTTTCCAAGCTTGCGCCTCTTTCATCGGGTCAATCCAAGGCATAACAGGCCCGCTATAAACTGCGTTGTAAAGTGATGCTGGGTCGATATCAACTGGCACATCAATTTCGCCGCTAACAATCGCCATTTTTAGCCATTCTCGGTAAATTGGACGGGATATATGGGCGACAAAGGTATCTTGTAAAACTGCGTACCCCTCAAAACTCTCAACCAATTCTTGTCTTTGGCTTGAGTAGGTGCCGTTGTAGTCTCTAGCAATGCTTGAGTAACTTGAGCGGGTGCCTGCTGCTGTTGCTCTTAACTGCCCATTTCTAAACGTTTCGAGATTGACATTTGGACGGTTAGAGTTAATCAACCCGATATCTTCACCAGGTTTAAGGTCGTCAATGATAGCGCCTGGTGCAATCTCAAAATCACGCTCAGGGCTATCTGCACCGTAACTGTCGTTATCTCCATAAAGCGCTGCATCACCTTTTTTGATGTACATCGTAAAAGCAGCAGCAATTCGAGCGGCAACTCGCTCACTTTCCTCGTAATCTTTAAGGTCAGCGAGGCGCACAATCACGCCATGCAGCATCGATACTCCACGCAACTGGTGCAACCGCTTTTTAAACGCAAGGTGCAACATATTTTCTGCCGGCACTGATTTAACTCGTCCAAAAGTGCGATTATTTTCTTGCGGGTTATCCATATAAACCCGGTAAGACACAGGACGGCGCCAAGCGTTAATCTCTATACCTTGGATTACATTAGCTGTATCAGACTGCCACATAGGCACAAAGTCTGGCTCTAACGCCTCAAGGCTAAATGCAATGCCAGTGCTATGATTCAGCCCCGCCACCGCACCACGCACAAGCTGGATAAATACCTCACCATCGCGGAGCCATGTTCGCAACAACATCCGCTCAAGTTCCGGGCGGGTAAATTGCCCAGTAACTTCCGGTCGCACAGACCATTCCGACCATTTTTTGCGGATTTGTTCCGCCAGCGCCTCATCAACATCACCACTTAAATTTAGCGGTTGAGGTTCAATATGGATTCCTCTCGAGCCGATGACACGCTCTTCCATTTTGTCCAAAATGCCGATCACAATGTCATGATTTTGGTCTAATGCCCGCGCCTGCTCTCGCAAACTTACCGCACTTTGTTTGGTCGATACGTTCGCACCTTGGCTTTCGCGTTTTGCTTTGTGCGTACGGTTTGGCATAGCCGCCTCATACGCATTCATGACATAACGGTTTTTCGCTCGCTGTGCGCCCCATTTAGGCGAGATTGCGGCAATCGCTTTATCTACTATTCCCATCTTTTAAAATCTCGCATATTTGATTCTGTGGCGTTTAACGCGCTGCCTTGTTTCCGCTAACAACTCATTAAGCATTTGTTGATAGCGATCACGTTGTTTTGTCCATTCTGACACTTGGTAAGATACCGATCTCCCGTTAAAGCTCACTTGGCTTTGGGCGTTTTCGATCTTTTCATCAAGCGCTCGGATTTTTTCTTCGAGTTCGTCTCTGTCGTAAATCACAGCCACCCACCTTTTTTCTTACTTCCGCCACCGCTTAACCAGTTGCTTTTTACTTTGGTTTTCGGTTGCGGTTTTACTTGTTCAATTTCTACCGCACTTTCTGTTTCTTCTTCCGGTGAGGTTGTTTCTTTTCTTACGACGTCAGGGTTTAAGTGGGGGAGTTTTGCCCAGTAAGGGACGTTGTCCTCATCACCCCACTTAATGCGCTCATAACCGCGCAAAATAGCGATTGCATGGGCGTAGCAAAATAAGTCAAACGCCTCATTGTTGCCTTTGCCAGGCTTGCGCCACTTACCGTCTTGTCCTCGCTCCTCGTAAGTCAGCTCATCAAAAAACCACTCTCCAAGCCATGCCGGGAAATGGATATAGTTAGCGCCGACAGTCTCACGACTTAATGCGTTACTAATTCGATCTTTGAGTTGGTCTGTTTGGAGTAAATACAATGGCACATCACCGCGAGCTTTAGCGTGCCGGTCTGAGCGAGAGGTATTATCAGGATAAGTACGAGTAATAAGTTTTTGACGTTTGGTACTATCACCTTTGACGAGATAAACGCGTTTAGATAACCCATCGCGCTTACATCTACGCCAAAACTTATAAGCGTTATCTGTTACACCATCCTCACCGCCGCTATCTACTGCCATTGCAAGGATTGGCATAAATCCACCATCTAACCCCTCAATGCGATATTGTTTATTAAGTACATCGCTAATAAGCAAATCCCAATCCTCAGGGTAGGCGGACGGGTCAATAGGATGACACTCACCGTCAGCATTCGCCCGCATTGATGATTTGATGTTGTATCGATCAATGAGCCACCGCTCGCTGTTTTCGCCGTAGCCCACAATTTGGACTACAAAGCGGCGATTCCGCCCACCCTGTACGTCAACCGCAGCCAATAAAAAACGGCACCCATAAGGTACCGTTCTTTTTTCGGTTTCTTCGCGCCGCTCCATCAACTCTTCCGATCTGCGTTGTTCGAGCGCGGAACGTGGCAAGTAAGGTAAGCCCCAGTCTGTATTTGTTACTGCCTTTAAGGTCTCCTCACTACCGGTCATCTCAAATTCGTGCTCGGCTGTAAGTAATTTGTAAGTTAGTTGCTCCCATGTCTGATACGCTGCCGCGGGGCCTTCAAGCCAAAAAGACGCAATACGGGATTTTCTTCCCTCGCCATGGATAACCCCATTTTTGTCGATTGTTTGCCCCTCTTTAAGCCATTTCCCGCCGATATTTAGATCGCGTTTTTTGCTTGGCTCAATGATGCCTTGGCAATGCGGACACTGTAAGCGCGCTTTTTTGCTTGCATCGACAAAATCCGTATCATCACGATAGCCGATCATGTTAGCCATGCTCGGTTCAAGCCATTCCCCACAGTGTGGGCATTGCCAGTAAAAACGGCGGCGATCGCCACGGTTATACAATGACAAAATTCCTGTCGTCGGCGGGGCTTCGTGCGTTGATTTCGGATGATACTTGAGATCAACAATATCTTTGCCAGGTGAGCTTTCCACCATCGTCATGCCGGATGACATAAAAGTGGTGGTACGCTTGGACGCTAAACTAAATCCGTCCCCCTCACCGTCCACATCATCTGGCCAGCGGTCGTAATCTGTTAATGCAACGTACTTGTAATCGGATGATGACAGCACATTAATAGACGGCCAGCCAATTTTTAACAGATTGCCGGCGCGAAAATATTTATCGTGTACGTTGTTATCATTTTTATAAGGGCTTAGTCGGCTTGCGATTTCCGGTGAACATCTAAAAGTGCGGTCTAATCGTTTGCGACTATGTTCACTTGCTTTTTCTTGTGTCAACTGCACAAGTAAAAAATCAGATGGATCACAAATAATTGAGTATGTAATCCACCCGTCAATCAAACCAAGCGTCTTACCTGTTCGAGCGGGTCCAACAAAAATAACTGCGTCATATTCGCGCGAGTTTAAACAGTCCATCGGCTCAATGACATAAGGCGTGCGGTCTTTATCCCATCTCACAGATGAGCCACCACCAAGCGGCACGCGCATATATTTTGAGACAGCTTCGGATACTTTCATTCGATTTGGCGCTTTTATCATCTCCGCTAAATCTTTTCTAATATCACTCGCTTTCGCATACATCCGTTTCATCCTCTAAGATTAGCTCCGCCGCTTCGTCGCGGTTTTTGTCAACCTCTTTCTGTAACCAAATAACCCATTCTAACGGCATTCCTGCAGCTTCCGCCCTGTCCGCCAGTGTTTCTTGTGGCTGCAACATCCCTTTAACGATGATTGACATTTGTCTGGATGCGTCCGCAACCTCGCAAACCTCGCCAAGACGTTTTTTGTACTCAAGTTGTTTTAGTTGCGCGTTCCAGTAAGCCAACTGATCCGACGGTGACAGACCGTTAACGTCTTTTGGGCGGGTATCCTCAAGCAATAATCTAAATATCTGCTTGATGGAAAACCCTTTGTAATTAGTCGTTTCTTTTTCCGGCGTGAGGTGACTTACTCTCGCCGACATTGTGCGTCTATCGCACCCAGCAATAGTAGCCATTTTGCTAATACTGTAATAATCGCTCACAGTACAACCCCTCAAAACTAAAAATGAACAACCACCAATATAAAAATATCAATAAAAACAAATCATTATTTCGTTGTGGTGGAACACCTAAAAAATCAAAAAACTGTCGAAAACCGCGAGCCCGAAACCCCGTGGAAAGGGGAGTCCCCTCAGGAGTACCTTTTTTTGTTACATATACATCACATAGCTTGCGTATTTTCTCGGGATTTTATCTAACCAAACCCGAAACCATACGTAAATTATGTAGCATTTAATTTACACAAAATAAAAGCGAGAGCATTAACACTCTCGCCTTATCTATGAGCCACTATTATCTGCTACGATTTTACCCTTGAGCTTTATCTTAAACATAGGTGGCGCACCGTATGGGTCAATAATCCCGTCCATAGTGAAGATAATCCAATCGGCAATATCTAAAACCCATTGCGGGATAAAGTTAGCAGTTGTGATAATAGGTGCACCTGACTCTATATCAGCGATGTAACAAGGGATACCCCATAAGCTACCGTAATACTCATAGCCCTCATCAATCAACTGTTGCTTTGTTTTATAGCCAAACATATTACTTATGACCCTCAACCCAGTTACGCACACTATCAACTTGCTTAGCACATAGCTCACGCTCACTCATCACTACAATAAGATAGTCGATAGCATCTCCGTAAGTCTCGCCTGTAAATGCAGTCTGCGGGCAAGGTAGTAAATACGCTTGCGGTGGAGATAAGTATTCAATTTTACTTACTGGCTTCGCGCAACTGCTCAATAACGCTGTTAGGCATATTGGTATTAGCGCATGGCTCTTTAACCAGTATTTTTTTAATGCTTTCACGCTTCTTCTCCACTTTTTGTCGCAACTCATTTGCAATTTGTTGCTGAATTTCGACTGCTTGCCGTTCTTGCTCAAGTTGTGTGCTTAACTGCTGATTGACTAGTTGCTGTTCTGCGATCAATAGCTTCTGTTCCGTATTCTCTTTTATTAAGCGGTTCATCACGCTTCGTTGATGGATAAACGCTGATGAAACACCAATAACGACTACTACACCACCAACAATTAAAGCACTACGCAAGCCCATTGAACATATCCTTTTCGCGTTTACGGCGATTTAGTAAACCTTGCACTGGGCGACCACCTGCATTTTTCCAAACCAGGAATTGTTCTGCCGCACCTTTAAAGTCATTCGCGTTTAGTTTTTTGAGTAACGTCGAGCGCGCAAAGTTTGTCTCGCCGATGTTAAATACTAAGCTAACTAATGCATCAAACTCATGCTGTTTGAGAGGCACTTTCACAAGGCGGGCGATTACTGATTCGAATTTAATTAAATCCGCACTCAATAATGAGCGAGATTTCTCAGCTGTGATAACCATACCTTTTGCAACAGGCTTACCATCAACTGTGCCGGTATGACCGACTCCAATTGTCCAGACGCCCATGATGTCCGCATATGCTGTTAAGCGTTCACCTTCTTCACGGCGGATGAACTGCAAACCTTTCTCACTAGTTTTCATCTTCTGCTACTCCTGCTTTGTTTTTTAAAAAACGCAAAATCAACTGACGAATTGCGCTTGTACCTAATAAGCCAAGTGCAGCACCGATCGGTGTGATTAAATCAATATCCAGTCCGAAATGCGTAAGCAATGGACGAATTGAACCTGCGATCAGGCTACATAAAAAGGCTTCTACAATGACTCTTCTGGCTGTGTCTTTCTTACCGTAAAGAAATGATTTCGATAGGGACGCGAAAAAGGCCACCAGCACCCCGCACACAAAACTACTATGCTGAACGAAGTAAGCGACCACAACAGTCCAGAGGTCTGGATTTTTCTCTGGCATTTTTTTCATACTCCACCCCGTTTTCGAGGCAATAAAAAAGCCCCGACTGGCTAAACCAATCAGGGCTATAAAATTCTTCTTGCGTTCGCTATGCGCTAAAACCGCAACTTATACTTAATGCTATACTTTTACTTGCAAGTTGTCAACAAGTTTAAGCTAAAAAAATAAATTAAAAATTTTTGAATTTTTTTTAAAAAAGTGGTTGACAGAATTACTATTGAGCCTTAAAGTAGGCTCAACAAAACAAGAGATGGCTACCGAGCCGCTAACTAATAAGCCTAAAGGAGGCGATTATGAAAAACTTAAACCAACAACTAAACCACCTAACCCCATCAGCAGATTGGATTACAACTAAATTGCAAGATGCGTATGATAACTTAAACCAACAATTAAACATTGTGGTTGATGATAAAAACGGATTTTTTGCAATCGCAATCGCATACCAAGAAGCTTGTGAGCAACAACCAGAAGTTGCTGAAAAAATGCAACGTATAACAAACCTAATCACAAAACGCTCCGACCAAATTGAAAGAAAACGCAAAGCATTATTAGATAGCTTAAGCATCTATGAACTAGAGCAGCTAATCATTTCATAACTTATAACACCCCGCCAATCGGCGGGGATTATTGGAGAATCCCATGAACTACAAAGAAATCATGTACACAGTCGGCGAATTAGTGAGATGTATCTACGGCTCTAATGTACCAGCTAATGTACAAAACACCATTATTAGATTCCCAGCTAAAGGCGTTGGCTTGATGAGCCAGCGCGGGGATATTATCAACGCGCCAGACCAAGATGAGGTTATGCGCTTAATGGATAAAATCCCTAGTGATTTAGTTGACCCTAAAGACAAGATGGAATTTGAAGCTCAAGGTGCGTTTTGGTTGGGCTACTACCATTACGCCAAAATAAAAGATGATGTTGCAAATTACGGAGCTGATGAGTTAGCCGTAGTTGGTAATGCCTTATACGGCGACCAATGGCAAACAGCTTTATCTAGAGACCTTAATTTATCTAGCCCTAGACGTATGCGCGCTTGGATTTCTGGCGAGCGTAAAATCCCTACTGGTGTCTGGTTTGATATTATCTCGCTATTAAAAGCAAGACAGTTAAAAATCGAAGAGATTATTAAAAAATTAGCATAATAAAAATGGCGCTTTGATAGCGCCTTTTTTTTGTTATCCTAAAAACATAAACTTAATCTTTGCTGCGACAAAAGCCCCTTTTAAAAATCTCACACCTTGCGCACGCTCTCGGTACATTTTAGCTGGAGAGATTGCTAGCGCAGCGCAAATGTCTCTCTCATTAGCTTGCTGTACATATAGCGCCATTAAGATTTGATATTGCAGCAAGTCGTCTGCGTGTAGATTCATAACTTGCTCTTCGATTTTTAAGCACTCGTCATCAGTTAAAAATCTAACGTGCGCACGCTTGGCGGTTGGTAATACTGGTATTGATATTGTTGTACTGGGGTATTCCGTGCCGATTTTATCTCGCCCCCAGCAGTTGCCCCATTTTTCTAATACCCGTTCGACACTATAAGACATTTTCCAACCCCTTGCATTTAGCCTTGTAAACTCTGATTAGCTTTTTGATTTCATCAATCGATAGTTTTAATGGTTGGTGGTCGTGTCTCTCTAAAAACTCAACTCTCTCTAACCCGATTTTTCTAATAAGATTGATTCGATATTCTATTGCATTTCCACTTTTGTGGTTGTTACACACAGAACATTGCTTGTGGACGTTATCCTCATTAAACCGCAACTCAGGATAAGCTCCCACACTACGATAATGCCCTGCGTGATATTGCCCTTCGTGATAGCGACCACACGAAATACACGGCAAATCTTTATCCCGTAGCCTAATAAACTCATTAAACGCCTTTTGAGCTTCCTTCAGCCAATCAGAGCGACTTTTCAACGCCTCTTTTCTCGCTCGCATTCTTCGCCCTGCTTCCAAGCGGTCGGATTTTTCTTGCTTTTTACGTTTTTCCTCCGCCTTCCGCTTACTGTATGCAATCGCACACTCCATTGAACAGACCTGCTGCATAGACTGTTTTTTAATGTAATACGCCCCGCACTCTTTGCATTTATGCTGTTTGGGTGGTTTATTTTTCATCAACTTTCCTCACTAAATCAAAATAAAAACTTGTTTTTGTGTGTATGCTTGTGTATAATTACCCGCAGATTAAGACGACAAGGAGGAAGCATGCGATCCAGCGACTTAATCAAGGAGCTTAAAAAAGCAGGTTGCACGTTTGAGCGACACGGTAAGGGCGACCACCAAATTTGGAAATCGCCTATCACAGGGAAGACGTTCCCCGTGCCACACCCCAAGCAACACGTTCCAATCGGCACATTAAGATCCATCAAAAAATCGGCAGGGCTTTTATAGCTCTGCCGAGCTTAACCCAAAGGAGCGCCTATGTTATTTACTATCGGAATTGAAACCCCAGCAAACGAAAACGAAGCCTACGGCATTGCCGTGCCAGCACTTTCTACTGAAAAATATGATTGCTTTAGTGCTGCAGATACCCTTGAAGAAATTCCAACCCAAGCCACTGATGCCATTCATTCAATCTTAGAAATGATGTTTGAGGACGGCTTGGATATCAACGAACTACAAGATAAAGGCTATCGCCACTATCAAACGCTTGAAGATTTCAACTATTGCGATACTTGGCTTCTGCTTGATGTTGATATTTCCGCTTATCAAGGTAAACGCCACCGCATTAACATCAGCTTGCCTGAATACCTTATTAAACGCATTGATAGCCGCGTCGCAAGCAACCCGATTTACAAAGACCGTAGCCACTTTTTAGCGATTGCCTCACAAAAAGAGTTACGTCAGTAGCATTCCCCTACGCTTGACAAGCTCCTCATTCTAACCACACCGCCCTTCGGGGCGGCTTTTCTTAATAAAAAAACGCATACAAGCGGTCTAAAATCCGCTCATCATTGCAACCTTTAAAAATATTTTGCATTGCCGCATTGATTAACGCGGAATAACAACGCTCAAATTCGTCTTGCTCCATATTGCCGTAAGAGAGTGATTGAGCTTCCACCCGCATTCGCCCATCAATCGTATAACTTGCCACCTTGTAGCCCGCTAACGCCGTGAGATTTTTACGGAAGGTGTCAAACTGCGTACGTTCATCAAAATATCGCCATTCGGTTTTATCTGCTGCCCAATGGTCAAAACAGAACTTGAAGAACGCGAATACCTTACGATGAAAGGCAGGATTGCGAACCTGTTTAATCTCTACTTGATACTGCTCGCCAGTTTTAAATTTTGATAGCGCTTCGGCTTGCATGTCATCAAGAGGGGCGAGAACCCCGCCCGCCATCTTCAACATTTCAAGTCGCATATCCGCCGACTGCCTTAATAAAATCCAAACTAACCGACCGTTGCACAAAATCTTCCATTGTTGGATCAAATACCACTACCATTTGGCCTTTACTGTTACCTTTAATTTCTTGTTTGGTTACTGGGTGGATAAAAGCAATTCGCCCACCTGTAATATCAATCACTTCGCTTGCTACGTTATGGATATGATTTTGATACCACTGAGTTGATTTATCGTTATTTAGCAACATCACAACTAAATGCCCTTTGTCTTTTAGCTCTTTTGCAGCCTTTAAAAATGGCGTTACATCAGAGTAAGGAGGGTTGACATAAAACCGTAGATTGCGATAAGGGTAGGGGGTTTTTGTCTCTAAAAAATCACTACCAAGCGGGCTACCTTTGCCAACCCAATTTGCACAAAGTGCGTTAGATTCATTCGCGCAACCGTCAATATCAAAATCAAAGCGCTTGTTTAGCCAATCGAAAAAATACTTAGGCGTTTGCCAAGCGTCGCGGTCAAAATCTTGTTGATTAGCCATTCCACCCCTCCCGTCTCATTCTTGCCTCAACCAGCGGGTGTGCCGGTACATACGTTTTCGGTTTTTCGATCGTGACTGTACGTTTCGGCACAGTTCCAGCTTTAACTTGCTTCGCCATTTGCGCTAACGCTTCTGAGGCTTGTTTTCTCAAGGTTTCATCTTTCCAACCGTGCTTTTTGTTTTGCTGGTAGAGCCCAGTTAGCAACCAGTATTCCGCGTCGTTTTTAAATTTAAACTGTGTAATACCGTCAAAGCCAAAGGCGGAAAAAAGGTTTAATCGCTTGAGCAACTCATCAACACTTGGCAAGCCTAGTCGCTCATAGTTGATAGTTTTGCACCACTCAAAAAACTGCCCGAAACTCGGTAAGTATGGGTTTTTATCAAGCTCTGCCATTTCTAACCCTTGCGCAATTTCTTCTGCGGTCAATCTGTGTTTGAGCAACAATCTCAGCCACTCTCGGCGTGCATTGTCATATTCCGCTTGCGTTTTAATATTTGCTCGCCAACCTAAATGCGAGCCTTTGAGCGCGTTGAAAATGCGAGTAACCTCGATCTCTGCTTGCTCGATAAATTCAGCTGGAACTTGTTTAGCTTGTTGCGGTTGAGCGATTAGCATTTAAGCGTCCCTCCTTTGCCATCTTCGATTGTCATCCCTTTTGCAAAGCCAGTAGTGTCTTGTATTTCGCCTGTGCGGTTGGTTTGTTGTTGCTGAGTGGCATTCCCAAACTCCCTCCAGCCAAGCGCAGCTGCTATTGGTCGCCACGTGAAGTCAGCTTGGAATGATTGCCACGCTGTTGCGAGGACAATCTCAACCGCTAGTTGAATTGGTATGCCTGCGATGTCTGCTTGAGTTTTCAGCATTTTCATCACGCGGTCAGTTATTGGTTTTTTAAGTGCTTTACGATGTTTTATAAAATCCGTCGCTAAATCTCCCTCAATACCAAACTGCTCAAGCAAGTCAAATTCGCTCGTTTTTTCCGTGCGCGCGTTACTAACCGTTAGGTTAGTATTTTTGGTATTGGTATTTTGTTTAGTGGTATTTTGTGTGTGAGCTGAGTTCACAGGTACTTGTGAGCTGAGTTCACAGGTCGAGTGAGCTGAGTTCACATGTGAGCTGAGTTCACAGGTCGCAACTTTGTCAAAATTAACCGAGAAAACATTCATTCCTCTGAAGCCTTTTGATTTAGTTAAAAGCCCAAGCTCAACAAGTTTTTCACAGGCGTCTATAACGCCTCTATTGCTTAAACTGCACTTTTCCATCATTTGCGAAATTGAGACCGCATCTTTTTGCTTATTCCAGCCAGTAGTTTGGCGGACAACTAGCATATAGCACTTAAATTCCGCACCGCTTAAAATGCTCATCAACTCATCAATAACAGCGTTTGGCACCTGAAAACTGTTCGGGATAAATTTACTCATGCACCACCTCAATATCCATGTAATACTCAGCAACACGCTTACCGCTTGCTACGGTAATCATTCTGCGTTTAATATCGTGACCTTGTTGTGTAAGGTCATAAATACGAGCGCCAAGCCTAAAGCAATTAAAACGTTGTAATGCGCTTAATTGAGTTAAACGCTCGCCATTACGCAGCGCAGCTAGAATCATTTTGTTCTGCGATTGACTTTGTTTTTCATTGGGGTTAAGATTTGTGTAAATCATTTAAAATACCTATCGTTAATTGATTTTTAAGCCACCGTTGCAGCGGTGGTTTTTTATTTCCCTTTTGAATTACGTAACACACCCCAATTCACATCAGGGCGTAGCTCTTCGCAAGTTACTTTGCCTTCTGTGATGCGTTCGATTTCTGGACAGCGTTCCGCTGGAACACCTGATTTTCTCCATTTCGCAACTGCCCACGGTCTAATGCCGAAATGCTTTGCCAATCCAGATTGACCTCCAACGAGTTCAAATACTTTTTCAATTGGTTGCACAGATCTTCCCCTTGCTTATCTACTTAAAGTAGTATTTTACTATTTAAAATAGTATTGTTGCAAGTTTATTTTCGTTCTAGAATTCTACCTAAGGTAGAAACCATAAAAGGGGAATACGAAAATGGGCACAGAAAATACACTTGCCACAAGATTAAAAGATGTGATGGATGAAAAAGGTGTAGGCATTCCAGAACTTAGCAAAGCTCTTGGAATCACTTATGAAATGGTGCGTAGATACGTAATGGGCGTGGCAAAACCTAGAGAGAAAAAATTAAAACTAATCGCTGATTATCTTGGCGTATCTCCAGCATGGTTAGAGTATGGAGAAGGTTCAAGCCTTGCTGTGACTAAACCAGAACTACACCTACTCGACAACGTCAAATTCTTAATGCGTAAAAAAGGTATATCGTTCCCACTCTTGGCGGAAAGAACCGAGATTGAAGAAAGCCGTTTATTAGAATTATTGAATTCCGACAACGTGGAAAATGAAACGCTCTTTTTAAACACGCTCGAGCAATTATTTCTTATCTCAAAAGACCGCTTGCTTTATGACAACCTCAGCCAAAATCCGAAAGGCGTGAACTTGCTGAAAATGCGTTCCGTACCCGTGAATCGCGTACCTATTCGTGGTTATGCTCAATTAGGTGCTGAAGGGCATTGGGTCGATTTGGAATACCCTGTAGGTGAGGGTGACGGCTACATCTGGTGGCCAAGCCGTGATGAAGATGTGTATGCCCTAAAATGCCAGGGCGATTCGATGACCCCACGCATTAAGCACGGTGAATACGTGATTATTGAACCGAATCACGAAATCAAAAATGGGGATGAGGTACTAGTGGTTACCGATGAAGATCAGGTAATGGTTAAAATCTACGCCTACGAACAAGGCGGTAGACTTACGCTCTATTCCGTGAATGAAAACCACGACCCAATCAATCTTTACCAAAAAAACATCCGCAAAATGCACTATATGGCAGGCATCGCGAAAGAGAGCTTGGTGTTGGATTTGTAGCTACTATGTGAAATAAGATAAAATAGGAGAAAAATAATGACAGTTGAAAATAAATCAGCAAAAGTAATTAGCTTTATCAATATGAAAGGCGGTGTTGGAAAAACAACACTATGTGTAACTACAGCAAAACAATTTGCAGCTCAAGGGAAAAAAGTATTATTGATTGATATAGATCCCCAATTCAATTGTACTCAGAATTTTTACACAACCGAAGAAGAAATTCAGCAGTACTATGAAGAGGTTAAAGAATGTCGAACAATTAGGAGAATATTTAAAACGGAGACAAATGTTACTGACGAAATAGAAGAAGCTACACCAGATATGGTTATAAAAGATTATAAAGGCATCTTTGATATCATATTAGGAGATATAAATATTGTATATGAAAACCACTCTGATGCAGATCAAACCTTTAGATTATGTAACTTTTTTAATTCATTTAAATTAAAAAGGAAATATGATTACATTCTTATTGATTGTCCGCCAACCATTTCACTTTATACTAATGCCGCATTGTATGCAAGTGATTACTATATTATTCCATCTAAGCTTGATAGATACTCAAGTTTAGGTACAGCAAATCTTATGAACGTGGTAAAATCACGTATACGTAAAATAAAACAATCAGGAATATCCAATATCAGCCTTGAACCTTTAGGAATTATTTATACAGATATTCCTAAAAAACTTTCTGAAGAACAGCAAGCTCTAAAAGCAGAAATGGAAAATCTACCAGAGTTAAAGGATATGTATTTTTTTGAAAATAATTTTATCAGCTCGAAAAACTTACAATACGGACAAGAAAATAGGCTAACAAAAGCCAACTCCAAACGTATATGTGCTGAAATTGAGTTAAGAATACAAGAGGAATATAAAAATGAAAATAAATAAAGAAGATCTTTATGCATTAAAAAACAACAAAAACATATATTTTTTTATTGGCTTTTTATGCAAAACCTGCTTTTCAAAAGAAATTTTCCCAAAGAATGCAGAACTCAATAAATTTCTATTTAGAGAATATAAAATAACACTAAAAAAATACACTCTATCCTCAAGAACTTTAATGATTGCCTTAGCAATAAAGTATATTTTAACGATAGGTTACGAAGAAAGTATGACCACTAAATTATTTAATTACCTTTTAATGCAAGAAAGCAAAAACGATAAAATTGATGTTAGCAAAATTATCAAAAATAGAGACTTAGACATAAGAAGCACGTCTCTCTGGGTGTCTCAAATTCTTAAAAATGGAGAGAAATAGTGTCCTCATATGATGAAGATCCGTTTGATATTAAAGAGCAGCTAGAATATTTTTCCAATTTCTTTACTGTCTTTAATGCTCAAGCAATGAATCTAGTAAAACCTATCGTGAAGAAAATAATTTTTTTAAAAATCTTTGCGGCAAGAACGACCACAAATAGTAGATATAGACATAGCCTAGTCTATGATGCCTTATCAGCATTACATTGCATATATTGTAATCAAGAACGATATTTCTATTTCTCTAATAGATCATTTATAGAAAATTTAGCTAGAGTATGCCAAAATATCTCTGATAATAATATAATAAGTATTACAAAAACATTACAAGGATTGCAAACAATTTTAGATAAACAGAATGTGTTCTCGCAAGATTTATTTAGCGATTTAAGAACAAGGTATAGTCAATATTGCTCTTTTGTTCACAATAATATAGAAAGCGGAATCAATGTTAGATTAAATTTTACAGGCATTGCTGAACCAGATAAATTCACACCTAAAGAAATAGAGAATAATTTAAAACAACTAGATAAACTGTTAGAAATAGCCGTATCCTCATTATATATAACACATAAGAGGGAGATTACGAGCAAGTTTGGTATTGCATTTGAAGAAATAAGGAAAATGTTACCACCCAAATTGAGCAATTTATATTTATCTTAACCCAAACCGCCCTCGTGGCGGTTTTTTTTCCCCACTAGCCCTCAATCTCTATATCATGATGCGCTATCTCTATCAACTCCCCGTAGCCGTCCTCAAGTGCTTGTGATAGCAATATCAGCACGGCTCTGTCCTTACCTATTAAGTTACTTAACTCAATTAAAAGCTCGTCTATTGATACTTTCATAAGTCCTCCTTTTCCTTACATATTAACCAATTCTTATTTTTTGTCTAAAACCTATTCAAAAATTTTCGAGCCAGATCGCAAAAATATTTTCATAGCTCAAAAAACCACCGATCAAACCACCTTGTTTAAAATTTATTTCCTTAAAAATCAAGTACTTATCTACTTTAAGTAGAAAATAATCCCATTTATTTTCTACTTTGCATTGCATTTATTTTCTACTTTAAGTAGAATGCACTCATCAAAACAAAACAGCCTGATAACAAAAAACAGGCGTTATCTAAAACGGCTTTAACGGAGAGCCAAACCCTTAGCCATCAATGTGAACGTATTCACAACGACCGCCAAGCGTTGAAGCAAACGGAAGACTAAAGCTGTTTTAAATAATTTGCTCTTTAACAATCAAATTCAAAATCACTTAGCTGAATAGCAATGTTTAGATTACTTGCCCGATGGTGCGAAAGTTAGTCCAAGTGTGGGGGTAATAGAACCACCGCTTTCAACAGAACGTAGAGAACAGGCGAACCAAGTAATCAACAAAGCATAACGCCCAGCTAGGCAGAGAAGTGATTAAGTCCGTGTAAATAGCAGTCGCACACCACGACGAAGCTACACGGTAATTTTAGTGAAGGACTTAATAAGGATTTTAAGTGGGTGCAATGATTTAGCCACAAAGCACAACATCAGGAGATGTTCTCAACAGGATTGGCGATCCAACTTTGAATTCACGTCGCTCGGTTAGCAAGTTCTACTCTGTCTAACCAGTCCGAGCTGCAGGACGCGAAATAAAGCAGCGTATTTGAAACCGTCTTGGCACACCTTTTTTAATAATTGTATGCCTGTGAAATTAGTATCAGGGCGGTTTCAAATGGTAAACAAGGAGATTCCACCATGAAAAAGATTAAGCCTGCTTGGTGCTTTGATAGCCCAGATGACTATTACGAGCAGTTTGAGGATATTCACGCCGACGATGAAGATGTGCCAGATGAAGAAATTAGTGCATTAGACGATGACTGCGAGTACTGGAAAACAAACTGCTACGGCAGAGGTTAGCCACACAATAGCTCAATGACCGAAAGAGTTTAAATACGGTTGAATTTGTCCTTTCCTAGACCCCTCGTAAGAGGGGATTTTTTAAGGAATTAGTTATGAATAAATATCTAGAGCAACTAAAAATCAGCCTCTACTTGACAGAGCACAAGTACAAAACAACAGGCAGCTACTCTCTTAAACTTGATATTGAAGAGTTAAAAGAGCTGATTGCAGTTACAGAGGCTCACTATGCTTAATCATATCAAATACATTATTGCCGCCATTGCGTTTGCGGCAGTTATCTCTGGACTAAATGGCTGCGAATCATCGCAACCAGTAATGCCGGCAACAACCTGTAACTTATGTGAGTTTACTCAACCTTAAGGGGCTACATAATGAAACTATATACAGCAACAATTAGTTTTCATCGGCGACCGCTAAGCCGTAAATACTACGGCGAGGTGCGAATCAATGATGATTGTGTGTACGTGGCTGAAAACTTTGCCTATAAAGAATCTGCGATTAACGCGCTAAAAAAAAGAATCCCTAAGCTTAACGGCTTATACGGCTACCGACTGAAAGAGCCAATCTCGCTTGAGGAAGATGGCGCAATCCAGCGTAGATACACACCAGAAAGAAACTGGGATAACACTTGTTACAGACTGACCCCAGAAGAATATCAAAAGCGCTTAGCGCAAGAACAAGCAATAAGAGGTTGTACGATATGAGTGATCTACTTGATAACATTATTGATAATTTACTTGCACAGCAAGAAAAAAGTCAAGAATTAAAGAAAAAGGCTTGCAAAGACAGACTTAGATTTATTATCCGAACATATGGCTATGATATGGCGGTAAGAATGCTTGATGAAGTGCAGGCAGAAGAATTTGCGAAAGGCGAAATTGAGACTTACAAATCAAACTTACAATGGAGAACATTATGAAAATTTACATCGACATCGAAACAATCCCAACCCAAAACGCCGATTTCCAAGCCTATGTAACGGAAACACTAAAACCACCAGCAAACTACAAAAGTGAAGATACCATTGCGAAATGGTTTGAGCAGAACAAAGGCGAAGCAGTAGCAAAAACTGCACTAGACGGCACTTTTGGCGAAATTGCTGTAATTGGTGTAGCAATCAACGACGAACCGCCAGTATTGTTCTACCGTGAAGATTGGCAATCGGCAGACCGTGAAGCGGATATTCTCGCACGTTTTAATGATTTCCTGCTTGAAAAAGCGAATAAATGCAATACCGTTCCGCAATTTATCGGACATAACATTACCAAATTTGATGGGCGCTTTATCTTCCAACGCTCGGTAATTAACGGTGTAAAACCTTATTACACCACCAGTCGCCACAATATCTACGACACAATGACAGAATGGGCGGGTTACGGTGGCACAGTATCGCTTGATAAGCTGTGTAAAGTGCTTGGTGTTGAGCAAAAAGGCGATATTGACGGCTCAAAAGTATGGCAATACGTCCAAGACGGCAAAATTGCCGAAGTCGCAGAATACTGCGCTAAAGATGTTGAGCGTGTACGTCAAATCTATAAGCGAATGACTTTTGAGGGGTAATAACAAATGCAATTTCAGAAAGCAGAACGCAAAAAATCAAAACTCCGCTTGGCTTTAACTGGCCCTAGCGGTTCAGGTAAAACTTACGGGGCTTTACTTGTCGGGAAAGGTCTCGGCGGAAAGATTGCAGTAATCGACACAGAAAAGGGAAGTGCAGCCTTGTACTCCCACTTGGTTGATTTTGATGTGCTTGATTTAGAACCACCATACACACCAGAACGCTACCGCCAAGCAGTTAAATTAGCTGTAGATAATGGTTATAACGTGGTAATTATCGACAGCATTACTCACGAATGGTCAGGCTCTGGCGGTTGTCTAGAGTTAAATGACGAAATCGCCAAAGCAAAATATCGTGGTAATACTTGGAGCGCTTGGAACGACACCAAAGCTCGCCATCGTGCTTTTATTGACGATTTATTAGCTTGCCCCGCTCACGTTATTGTAACTATGCGAAGCAAAACAGAAACAGCACAAGTTGAAGTAAATGGTCGTAAGCAAGTCCAAAAGCTCGGCATGAAGTCAGAGCAAAATGACGGTATCGAGTATGAGTTTACAACGGTATTAGATTTGGTTCACGACGGTAATTTTGCTCTACCAAGCAAAGACCGCACAGGGTTATTTCCGCCAAATAGCAATCCTTTTAAATTATCCGAAAATATCGGTCAAAAGCTTGCTGAATGGCTTGAAAGTGGTAAACCAATTCCGACAGCGGACGAAGTCTTGGCTGAGCTTATATCTAATTGTGAAAAAGCTGAAACAATCGAGCAGCTACAAGCGTTTTTCAAAGTCGCTTACCTTGCTTTAAATGGTAGTGCTGAGAAACAGGAGGAGTCCAAGCGGATTTATGAAAATAAAAAGGTAGAATTAGCTACGAAGGAATAGCAGATGGCAAGCGTAAACAAAGTAATTATTGTGGGTCATTTAGGTAATGACCCAGAAATTAGAACTATGCCGAATGGCGAATCAGTAGCTAACATTAGCGTAGCAACTAGCGAATCTTGGACGGATAAAGCAACGGGCGAGCGCCGTGAGTCGACAGAATGGCATCGTATTGTGTTCTACCGCCGCCAAGCGGAAGTTGTGGGGCAATATCTTCGCAAAGGCTCGCAAGTATATATAGAAGGTCGCTTAAAAACCCGTAAATGGCAAGACCAAAACGGGCAAGACCGATACACAACCGAAATACAAGGCGATGTGATGCAAATGTTAGTCGGTAAAGGTGGAGATAATCAAGCTCCGCAACCTAAACCGCAAACACAAAAGCAACCTAAATCAACAGATATCTACTCCGCCAACGAAAAGCAAGAATTTGCTGATGACGATATCCCGTTTTAGAGGTGGCGAATGAAAGTCTTAATCTATGGACGAGATAGTTGTAAGTTTTGCAATAAAGCCAAGAAACTTGCGGAATTTTGCAAAGAAAACCTAGAAGGGTTTGAATACGAAATTGATTACAACGAAGGCAAAGGCTGGCGGGCGGTAGAATTAGCCGAAAAATTTGCTAATCCAGATATTAAAAGCGTGCCACAGATTTTTGCAGATGGCCGATATATTGGTGGCTATACCGAGTTTGATTTGTGGCTTAAAAACCAAGCGACCAGAGGTCGGTTAGAGTTTAAGTTTAAAATAACAGGTGGTACTCCATGATTGTTTGGGCTTTGTTTGATTCTGGTAATGGGTGCTACTCTCAAGCGGCCGAGGTTTTTAACCGCGAAGAAAATGGCGAGGTCGAAATATACGCTATTGGCGTTGACAGAGAAAATAAAAGCTCGCGTTTTATAAAGCTTGATCTCGCTGATTACAGCAGAATCTGGGGAGATAAAACCTTATTTGATACCTTAGACAGACTACCTGCTCCAGATTTAATTATTGCAAGCCCACCTTGCGAAAGTTGGTCAGTAGCAAGCGCAATGTGGGGTGGGAATGCCAGCTGGAAGCAAGAATCAGACAAGCTCTCTAGATTTACAATCAGAGGTAAAAGTGATTATGACTTGCCTCAAGTACAGTTTAAGTATGACCGCTCATTTTTAAATAGAATCAATGGCGAGTTATGTATTTACAATACGGTAGAGATTATTAAAAAGTATAAGCCACCTGTGTTTGTGATCGAAAACCCGGCTAGCAGCAGAATCTGGCATTATTTGAGAGACATTTTGAGTTTTGATCCACCATTTGAAAACCTCACTTATTACAGTTGTTATGGTTATCCTTTAAAAAAGCCGACTAAATTTAAAAGTAATACAAATTTAAACTTAAGGCGAGATAGTGATTCTCGCGCGGAAATTGAGTGGGGAAAGTTTTCAAAATCTTACAATGAGCGGTCAAATATCCCGATTAGCTTAATTGTGGATATATACAAATCAGTTTTATCTCATTTGGGAAACCCTAAAAGAGAGCAATTTTTGAATTATGAACTTTTTAGTTAATTTTAAGGAGGTGAAAAATGAAACCGTTTGATTTGGAAGCAGCTTTACAGGGTGAACCAGTTGTACTAAAAAATGGTAAAAAAGCTTACATTGGAATGAACCTATTTGATTTAGGCGTACTTGAAGATGCAACACCTTATCCATTACAAGGTGTTGCGCTTGAAGAGGATGGTTCGGATTTTACTAATGAATCTTGGACTTTAACAGGTCTAAGAATTGAACATAATAAAACTGATCCTTTTAATATTATCGGTATGTATGAAGAGCCCACACCAACCGTTACGGTTACGCTTCCAAAGCCGTTTAAGCCGAATGATTCCGAGCCTTTTTGGTTTATCAATGTAAGAATGTCAGGTCAGTTAAAAGCTGAATATGTATCATCAGAGGCTGTAACCAGTTTCCGCCATTGGTGCATTACGCAAGGTAACTGCTTCCGCACCGAAGAAGATGCCCAAGCTTGGATTGATGCGATGAGAGATGCGGTGTATGAGTAACGATAGCTGGATTTAGGTGAAAGAAAAGGAGAAATAATATGGGCGATGTTGGCGAAGATTTCCGAGCATATCGAGCTTGGCGGAAAGAAAAGAAAGAATCTAATGCAGAATGGTCGTTATCTAAATTGAATGAATTAGGCATTAGCTATCAAACAAAGAACTACACGCATTACATCATCACACATGGCGAGAAAACGTTGGATTACTACCCGTCGACTGGTTTATGGTGGGATAGAGCGAATAAAAGACAACGCCGAGGAATACGGCAACTGCTTAATTATTTAGGGATTGAGTTGCCAAAGTAACTTAAGTTTAAAATTTAAGGATAGTTTATGAGCATCGAAATAACCATCACCGACAACGAATTTCAGGATTTTATAATCCATAGTGAGCGCTACGCCCTTAGACGTAATACATATATAGTTAGTAATGTACATGAAACTATTAAAAAATACTTGAAACGATTATCAAACAATACACTATCAGTATTGATTAGAGATATTGAAAATGAGCTACCATACGATATGCCTCTAGGTCTGCTTTGGCGAGATTTGCTATACACTTTGAGGGGGGAAAGCGATAAACGCAAAGAGCAATAACTTTAAAAAAATAAGCACTTACGCTAACCAAGCAACCGCCTAATATGGGCGGTTTTTTATTGAAGGTAATATGGAAAAAATAATTTTAGACGCCTGCTGCGGCAGCCGAATGTTTCACTTTAATAAGCAAAATCCTTACGTGCTTTTTGCTGATAATCGCGAAGTAGAAACTACGTTTAAAGACAGAGATAAGGTAAGAAATCTGGAAATTAAGCCTGATGTCATCCATGATTTTACTAATATGCCATATAAGGACGAGAGTTTTTGGCATGTTGTGTTTGACCCACCGCACTTAATCCAAGGCGGAGAAAATAGCTGGCTTGTTAAGAAATTCGGCAAGTTGCCTGTAAACTGGCAAGGAGTCATCAAACAAGGATTCGATGAATGTATGAGAGTTCTGAAACCCAAAGGCACACTGATTTTTAAATGGAACGAAACCCAAATCCCTGTATCGGAAATTTTAGAAGTTATTAAGTGCCAACCCATCTATGGACACAAAAGCGGGCGGCAGAATAAGACGCATTGGTTGGCATTTGTAAAGATTTAATCAATCCCTCAATATGAGGGCTTTTTATTGGAGGAACAATGAACATTCACGCAGACTTTCTCGCTCTTGAAGAACTCCAATTCCTAACAGGGCGAAAGCAAAAGAACGCCATCAAGCTATGGCTAGGAAATATGGGGATCGACTACAAAGAAAACGCCAACGGTTTCCCCATTGTTCGCAGGGATTACGCTCAAAGCAGATCACGCAAAACCATTCAATCCGCAGTTGAAGAAGAATGGATACCAAACGTCTTACGCAAAGGAGGATAAAATGGCCCGCCCACGCTCACGCAAAAACCACGGCTTACCGCAAAATCTCCTATGCCGCCGCAGAAAACGAGCAAGCGGTAAAATTACCGAATACTTTTACTATGTAATGGCAGATGGTAAAGAAAAATCCCTTGGCACAGACCGCTACGAAGCTGTCCTCGAAGCCGCCAAGCTCAACTTTGAATTTCAAAAAAAGGGCGAAGTGGTTTTATTTATTGATGTGGCAAAACGGTATGAGGTTGAAGTTGTCCCCACTAAAAAAGCCAAGAATACACGACAATCTAACTTACAAGCGATTGGTTGGCTTTGTAAGTTTTTTGGCGATCCGCCTATTCCACTTGAAAAAATTGAACCACAGCACATCAAGCAATATCTACAATGGCGAAAAGATACGCCAGCAGTTGCGAATATCGAAGTTGGGCTATTTAATACCATTTGGAATAGTGCCAGAGAATGGGGCTACACTACTCTATCTAGCCCATCACAAGGCGTAAAAAAATTCCCAACTAAATACCGTGAAATCTACGTTGAAGATTACATACTCGACAAGATCTATGAATTTGCAGACGAACGAATGACAGATATTATTGAGACAGCCTACTTGCTTGGACAACGTCCGATTGATATTTGCAACATTCATGCATCACATATTTACGATGGCGTACTGCACATTACGCATCAAAAGACTGGTAAAAAGGTCAGATTTGAAATTACCGGAAGGTTAAAAGAAATCATAGACAAACGGTTACAACCTGAAACCACTTGGCTATTTAC
>CAUQBM010000013.1:0-19421 GCA_963516705.1 uncultured Candidatus Saccharibacteria bacterium
GGTAATGAGCAATCATCGATTATATCAATATCTAAATTGTTAGGGAACTATAACACAGTTTACTTAGTTGCAGATCCTACTCAGATTATATCAATATCTAAATTGTTAGGGAACTATAACAATCTCTAGCCGCGTTTACGCGCTGCCTTGATTATATCAATATCTAAATTGTTAGGGAACTATAACCTCGCAAGCACCAGGCTATTCACGGCTCCGATTATATCAATATCTAAATTGTTAGGGAACTATAACTGCTTGCGTATCTTGCAAACCCTCCGCGCTATTATATCAATATCTAAATTGTTAGGGAACTATAACTGTCATTTCGGCTATCACATCAATCGGCACATTATATCAATATCTAAATTGTTAGGGAACTATAACCGTCGAGCGGTTTGATAGCCGCTAGCACATATTATATCAATATCTAAATTGTTAGGGAACTATAACTTTGCTATAGTGCAACACCGCGGTGGCGTTATTATATCAATATCTAAATTGTTAGGGAACTATAACTGTTTTAGCAAAAGGAAAAGCGCTCTGACAATTATATCAATATCTAAATTGTTAGGGAACTATAACTCTGTATCTAGCCTCAAAAAATTGTTATCAATTATATCAATATCTAAATTGTTAGGGAACTATAACATGGCGACGACCGACGCGCACGATTAGCAGATTATATCAATATCTAAATTGTTAGGGAACTATAACGGGAAAAACGCTATCAATGGTCAATTATGCATTATATCAATATCTAAATTGTTAGGGAACTATAACGACGAAGTCATGCGCGAATTGGATTTGCGCATTATATCAATATCTAAATTGTTAGGGAACTATAACCGCTTGACTGTCTTAATTATAGCAAAGTTAATTATATCAATATCTAAATTGTTAGGGAACTATAACCTAAGAATTTACAAAAGCCTGTGAAGCATTATTATATCAATATCTAAATTGTTAGGGAACTATAACCTAAGAATTTACAAAAGCCTGTGAAGCATTATTATATCAATATCTAAATTGTTAGGGAGCTATAACTAAAGGCAGTATTAACAACAGCCGTTTATTGATTTTTTATGGCGGCAGTAGTAATATTTACGCAGAAGTAGGTAGCGCCACCCGTATTGAATGGGAAAAGCGGACCTACTTCTTTTTTATGATGAATGAATATTTAAAAGCCCGAAAGCGCGACTTTTCTATTTTCGCTTAGTCTTTTTTATTGATATTGACCAGCAAAATTATTATGATTATCAGTAGCAATACTGATATTAACAATTCCCCCATCGTAAATGAGTGAAAAATAATTCCATTATCAAGTATTTTAGTTCCGTTTGCCATATTATCCTCCTGCCTTCATTTTAGCATAATATTTTACGCGCTCATTTATGTATTTTAGCTTATCAAATGTATAAATTATTGCGAAGTCGCAGAACACCATAACAATATAGCCAACTAAGTATATTGCGGAATCTAGCAAATAGCGACAAGAGGAGGCTTGAGCAGTCGCTTAAAAAGTAGTATGATATCTGGACAGTTGCTGTGATTTGCAGCTGTCATTGTATGAAGACACCTCATTTTCGAGGTGTCTTTTTTACGGCTTCGAAAAAAATAATAAATACGCTCCAAATACAAGCTTAATTGCCGAGTCAATATATGCTATCACCTCTAATGGAATATCAGTAAAAATATACCCTACAAAAACATTAATGGCGCAAATAAAACCTAGATATATCATTGTTTTTCCATGCACAAAATAATACGGGAAAAAATGTAGTGCGGTTGCCATCAGCGCTCCCAGCCAAATCAATCTCCAATTTTCAGTCGCAAAGAATGGTCCGCCCAGCAAAGCCATTAAGATAAATAATAAAATAACGACATATAAAGATACTTTCTTTTGAAATTCGCTCGAAGGGCCATCAGATAGCCTATTCAACACCTTTTTATTCATGTTGATTGAGAAAAAACTAATAACATATCCAATACTAAATACTTGCATATTTATTATTTGCTTTCCTCCTATTAGAGTAGCTATTGAAATAATCGCCGCTATTACAATTAGCCACAATCCACACGCTCTCTTATAATTGAATTCCAACTTTTCATCTTTATTATAATTTAAAAAAGCCATAAATATCTCCGATAAAATTATCACTCTTATTATATCACCGCAACGATAAAGCCTAAAAATCGTAAGCATTTATTATTAGCATATGATAAACTAATCTTATGGAAGCGCTTATATTTATAGTAGTAGCCGCAATTATTTTTCTGGCAATCAAAGCAAGGCAGGGGACCGGCGGCGACACAAGCCCAATTAAAACCCCAATAAAGAAAGAATACGTATATATTAAAAATCTTGTGCAATGACGCCAAGTGAATTATCGTTTTATAAAACTCTACACGAAGCAATAAACGGATGTGTAATTATACCTCAGGCTCATTTAAGCATGTTTTTAGATCATGAGATAAAAGGGCAAAGTTGGAAAGCGGCTTTCGCGAGAATAAACAGCAAATCTGTAGATTTTCTAATTTGCACCAATGATATGAAACCTCTAATAGCCATCGAGCTTGATGATAGTACTCACAATCAGCCCGATCGAAAAACGCGCGACGATTTTGTCAATTCGATCATGGCCAATACTAATATGCCCCTACTGCGATTTAAGGCAGGCGAATGGAACAGTGAAATAATTAAACACAGAATCACCCAAACTCTTTCGCAAAACTAGCGATTAAAAAACAATAGAACAAAATACGAACTAATTGTTAGTTAATTTTTAAGCGTGCATAAAGCCGAATCGGCTGAATATTTATATTGATAAATTTTGCGCAATACAAGCATAAATTATAAATCCGAGCCAATGCAAATTAAATCAATATACAACATAAAACACACCAATCCAGCAAATAGGGCGGTTTATAAAACGATAAATGACAAGTGGGTTGATTTGGTGAAAATGAGATAAATTTATCGCGAAGAAAGACGATGGAATAGTCGTGTTTTAGATATAGTTTTAATGTCGCACAATGTACCTTTTACGCAATAATAAATACCACACAAAGATGAATATACATATGTCTACATATATTCGCTAACACCTTAAAAACGAACTTTTTTCCAGTAATTCGGCTAGGGGATTCTCTATTATATACAACCTCATAAAACATACCGTCTTTTATAAAAATATATACCAACAAAATACGAACTTAAAAAAAATATTTTTTTAATTCCAGCACTACACATACCGGAGTGCTACATTGATATTTTTACATCAATACAGACTCTGAGTATGTGCGCCGTAAGCTCATTAAGTTTTCCACAACGCATTTTATATTATTTGACATTTTTATATTTTTATTGCCCTACTCCCCTAGCTTATCATTTTGCGATTATTTGACTTTTGCATATTTTTATATTGTTATATATATTTTCTACGCCATACAGAAATAGAACAAAAAGAGAACTTACTCTATCCAGAAGAGAAGTTGACCGCCCTACTTATAGAACGACCTCTGATCTACCCTGACGTCTATATACCCTGGCTTAGCGCCGTTATTATCCAAATAATTCAAAGTAGCTATCACCTGCTTAACCTGAGTTTGAGCAGACCTATCTACCGTCATACGGATCTGAGTCTCCCTGCCCTCGACCTTAAACCAGACTTGACGTACAGTATTAGCCGGCAGAATAACCTCTGAAACATTTATTTTATGTTGCGAAAATTCAGACACGGCTTGACCAAGGAAGCTCAAGAACTGACGATTGATAACTTCTTGACCACCTCTAGTCGGCAGACCACTCTCATCACGAACAGCAACCATAGGCGCGGCAAAATAATTCTGCTCAAAAGTAACACCGCTATCATCAACAAAATAAATCTTATCTCCGGAAGACCACTGAGCCACCGGCTGCCGAAACGTCAACTTAACGGCTGATCGCGCCAGAAAATCTCCCTCCACGCGAATGTTTTTTACCTCAGGAGCTTTCTGTAAAAAGAATTGTTTTAGGTCATTATTATTGAGGAAAAACCGGAACCTCTCCGCTGGATGAGCGCTGTAATATTCATTAAGAACACCCACGTATTTATTAGCATTACTGGAACTTTTTGCGTCGGGAGTTTGGATTGAAATATTGATTGTCAATTGAAACAAAAGGAATATCACAACAAGCAAACTTACCGCAGTCGCAAACATTTTCCGCATTACACGGCGACGTTTTTTCACCAATTCGTGAGTCTCGAGTCTCTCGGAAGTCTCCAAAGGAGAGGATGTTTGGCGGCTATTAAGCGTCCTGTTTCGACGATACGATTGGGCGGGCAAATCATCGTAATTCTCAGTTCGACGACGCGCCGCGATTTCTCGACGGCTTAGATTCTCGTCCGATTTTTTCTTAGAGAAGGGGAATTTCACTTTCGCCTACCCTGCCTTCGCACCGTAGTAAGAATAATCTTCGCCATATCTTTAGCCGCGTTTGGCTTGGCAAATTTACCGAAGTTATCGCCCAAACCTTTAAGAATTTTCTGAGATTTTAATACGCCAATTATTTTTCGTGCCAAAATTTGATTGTCCTTATCTAGCTCATCTTCGGAAACTATCAGCGCCGCCAATGCGTCCTGGTAAACTTTAGCGTTTTTCAATTGATGCCCGCCTGTCAAATGACCGTTGGGGATAATGATTGTCGGTTTATGTAGCGCCGCCAATTCCAGAAGAGTAGTCGCCCCTGCCCTGGTCACAACTATATCCGCCGCCGCCAAAACTTCCGCCATCCCGTTGTGAACAAACGCCTGCAATCGCCAGCCATCCCGCTCGTCGGTTTGCTTGAGAATTTCTTCATATTGCTGATTTCCCGATATCAAGAACACCGAAGCTTCAGCAAGCAGGTTTTCCCTAATTGCTACAATCGCAGAGTTAATTCGGCCTGCTCCGAGTCCACCGCCAGTAATAACAACTAGCGGTTTATTGACATTAAAGCCTAATTTTTCCTTCAATTCTTTCCTCTCAGCCTCAGAATATGGATGGAATTCTGGCGCAACTGGAATGCCAATATATGAAGCTTTTTCTGGTGGATAATTGTAATATTCAAGCGGCGCGCCCGTGCCGATAGCTTTTGCGAAGGGGCTCAGTAAGCGATTCGTCAAACCTGGATGCGCGTCGGAATCATGCAAAACCAACGGGATTCTTAATAGCCGAGCTGCATAACCAACTGGCAAACAAACATATCCACCCTTAATGAAAATAACATCTGGACGCCATCTCATAAGCTTAAATAAACTCTGGAAAAATCCAACCATCACCTTAAAACCGTCGCGCAAATTTGGAAATAAAATTGACGGATGTAGATGAAATGAGATGCTTTTTCCGTGATATCGGCGTAATTTTCCAGCAATAATCAAATCGACCGGAATATTCTCATCGAACTTAGCAAAAATCCCGCGCGCGCTGGCGCCAAATTTTTTATCGCACCAAAAACGAAGCTCGTGATCACCAGTTTTCTGTAATTCTCTAAATACGGCTACCACTGGCGTAACGTGTCCGCCTGAGCCGCCGCCGACCGCTAAGATCTTGGCCACTTTCACCCTCCTCTAATGCTTTATGTGACGTATATTTGGAAATTTGAAAAACTAGACCTAGTGCTGCCGCGATAAACAACATACTTGTACCGCCATAACTTAATAATGGCAATGGGATTCCAGTAAGCGGCGCCAATCCTGTCATTGCGGCGATATTCAGTATCACGTGAGAAGCAATCCAGCCAAAAATTCCCGCCACAATTAGCCGCAACGTCACGTTTGGAAGTCTCGCGGCTACGTGCAAAATCGACAATAATAATGCTGTAAATAGCGCCAATATAGCCATTAAACCGACGAAGCCAAACGTTTCTCCCATGACTGCAAAAATTGAGTCGTTGGTCGCCTCTGGAAGATATCCTGTCGCCTGAACGCTTTTACCAATTCCAAGCCCCAGAAGCCCGCCAGAACCAATCGCAATTCTGGCCTGCTGGATGTGATAATTCTTGTTCTCCTGACTGCTCGTCCCTTTGTGACTATCGCCTTGCACGAAAGTCATCACGCGCTCGATTCGGTGCGGCGACGTAAAAATCATCACCAAACCACAGAGCGCAACAATCGCCAGAATCTTCTTGAAAATCTTCCAATCAATTCCAGCCACCAAAATCATTGATAAAATAATCGCTATCAACGAAATTCCCGTTCCCAGGTCTTTTTGCAAAAACACAATCATCAGCAGCGACAAGCCGGAAATAATGCCCAGCGGAATGATAGTTTCCTGGATGTCGTTCAATTTTCCCTGTTGCGACCGACGCCCTAAAAATCCCGCCAAAAATAATAGCACGCCATATTTGAGCAATTCTGACGGCTGGAAACTTCCCAGTACGCCCAATTGGAACCATCGATACGCACCGTTAGTTTCTTGCGCAAACGACAAATGAAGAACCGCACCCGAGAGAAATAATAAAATACATAGCGCAAATCCAGCGTAAAGAATATATTTTGATCTCTCGCCAATAAACCATTTGTACGGCGTAAAGTAAAACGCAGAAAAAGCCACGACAGCAATAAACACACTCGTCAACTGCTTGCCAAAGAAATATGTATCGCTATAATTCGTGCCATAAGCATAATTCATCACGTTGGCGCGTTGCGGCCCCAGCGCATACATAACAATCAGCCCAAGTAGCAACAAAAGTCCCATATAAAGCACAATCTGGTACATCGGCCGATGACTTCGAACCGGCTGAGCGATAGATTGACGATTTTTGGCGATCGAATTACGCAATATGACCTCCAGCAAGCGCCAGCATCACGCCGATAAACGCCATCACGCAGCCAATAACCCAGAAGCGCATCGTCACTTTAGTTTCTGGCCAACCAATCGCCTCCAAGTGATGATGAATCGGTGCAGACAAAAATATCTTTCTCTTGAACAATTTTTTACTTAGGATTTGAGTTAAGCTAGATCCAGCCTCGATCACAAATAGCAAGCCAATCACAGGAAGTAGCAATAACGAATCTGTCAGCATCGCCACAACTCCCAAACACGCGCCATAAGCAAAACTTCCAACGTCACCCATAAAGAATCGAGCTGGGTAAATATTGAACCACAAATAGCTCAAAAGCACACCGACAACCGTAAAGCAGAATCCCGCCAATATGACATGTTGTTGTAATAAAGCAATCACACCAAACGCCCCAAAACTAATACTGAGCAGTCCACCCGCCAGACCGTCCATTCCGTCAGAAATATTAACAGCGTTACCAGTAGCCACCACTGCAAATGCAAACAACGGAACTATCAACCAACCGATATTCACCTCGCCCACAAACGGCACGTGGAAACTCGCCACGCCCAGTTTGGCGAAGAAAAACCAACCAAGCACCACACCAATCAACGTAATCAGTGCAAACTTCACTGGACTACGAAGTCCTGCCGCGCCGCCACCCAAACCGCGCAGATTGATAATATCGTCAATTAGCCCAACAATTCCACCGCCAACCAACGCCGCCAGAGGAAGCCAAGTCTGAGCTCGGTCTAAATTGAAGAAAATCGTCACCACAAAGATTGAAATTACGCCAATCACTCCAGCCATCGTCGGGATGTTTCGCCGCAATTTTGCCGCTTGGAATTTGGCGAAAATCTTCAGCTTTTTCCCGTCAGTACTTTCCGACCTTTGGCGCTTCCAGAAGCGATATCGATAAGCGAAAAACGTATAAATTGGCGTTAAAAACATCGCTAGCAAAAACGCGCCGACGCTCAGTAAAAACACGTGCGTTAATTCATTAGTTACTGTCTGCAGAGCTATTCCCATATTTATTCCTTTGGTGCTATTTTCATATAATCAATCATCCAGTTGGATATATCCGTAAAAATTGGCCCAGCATGGAGATTTCCCTGTAGGTTAATCCCTTTTCCCGGAGCCGCTACACGTACCATTATGACATATTCGGCGCCATTTTTTCCACCACCATAACCAATATATGTAGCAATCGTTTCTTTTTGAGTGTAAGCACCATTAACCACCGCTTCAGAAGTACCAGTTTTTCCACCAATTTCATAGCCAGATTTGTCGCTTTTTGACAAGAATGAAGATCGGCGCGCCGTCGTTAGCATCGTTCGCATCTGCGATGACGTGCCACCGCTTACGGTTTGGCGAATGACTTTATTTTCCGACGGTTTCAAATTGCCAGATTCGTCAATTGTACCAACGAGAATGGTCGGTTTGTAATATTGACCGCCGTTAACTAGCGACGAAAATCCAGCCGCGACTTGAACCATAGTCAAGTTCATACTCTGACCGTAAGTCATAGCCGAATAACGAACCTCATTTCCTTCAGCACTATCCGGCGGGTAAATATAACCCGAAGCCTCGCCCAGCTCAATTCCAGTTTTAGCCCCAAAGCCAAATTTATCGTGATAATATTCATACAAAGTCTGACGAGCCGGCAAATTAATCTGCGAGCCATTTCCTAATTTTCGAATCGCGGTAATCGTGCCGACGTTGAGCGAATTGTTAAACGCGCCTTGAATCGTCATCGTGCCGCCCAAACCTCTCAAAACATTACACATCGTGCGGTCAGCGACTTTAATACAATCGGTATTATTATACGTGCTGGACGGCGTAATAACACCCTTATCAATTGCCGTAGCGAAACTAAAGGACTTAATAATCGAACCCGGCTCAAATGGAACCATGGATGCGCTATCCACAAACACCGACCCATTTTTCTGCTTGGCAAAATCCGCTGGATTATAAGTCGGATAATTCGCCATTGCCAGAACTTGACCGTTTTTCGGATTCATAACAATCACGCTTCCTTCGGTGGCGCCAGCTGCTTCAATTCCCTTTTTCAACGCCAATTCAGTCTGGCTTTGAATATTCCTATCCACCGTCAGCGCCAAATTGTCGCCAGATTTCGCCTCGATTCGCATATTATTTTTTCCAACCGTCAAAGGTATATTCCTCACGTCAGTTACAGATTGCAATAGTCCGTCCCGACCTTTAAGTTGCTTATTCAAAGAGCCTTCGACGCCATATTGACCTTCGCCAGCCGCATTCACAAATCCAAGCACGTGCGCGCCCAGTTCGCCCTCAGGATAATTTCGAATAGAGCTTTGCTGATACAGCACGCCCGCAAAGTTTTTCTTTTTCAATTTTTCCGCTTGAGTTCTGGTAATATTCTTCGCCAAAACTTCATAGCGCGACTTTTTATTATTAAGCCTTCCAGATACATTTTCCGTCATTTCACCGCCAGCAATTTCCCTCAAACTATCAACAAGCTGGCTCCGCTCTTTATCGTCAATCGACTGCGGGTCCGCAATCACCGTATAGACCGCCTGATTAAGCACCACAGGAACCGGCGTTTTTCCGTCCATCATGTAAATTTTCCCGCGCTCCGCAGGAATGATAAATTGGCGCTGCTGACTCGCTCGCGCTAATTCCGTATATTTGCCATATTGCAAAATCTGCAATTGAAATAATCGCAGCACAAAAGCCGCCATCACTACTAGTAAAGCGATGGCCAACCAACCAGTTCTTGAACGAATAAGCCGCTGCATATTGCTTATCCTATTATATCACTATTGTGCGTAATGCGTTTCAGTTGTTGTCATAGCTGAAGCGACATTGCTATTCTTCACCTTCTCTAACGCCGTCAAGCGTGCATTCTGCACTTCCAATTCTGACTTTTTTGCGCTTAGTTCGGTGATTTTTGTATCCAGACTCTGAGCTTCATAGCCGTAAGCCGTAAGCCTGGTTGCCTGAGTAAGATAAATCAAGCCCAGTACTGTAATCATCAATGCAACTAGCACTGTATGAGCAACAGGACCAAGTTTGACCTGAGACTGAAAACGTGTAGAATTCTGATTTCGGCGCAATTGACCGTGTGAACGTCGTGAAGTAAATGTGGTGGTGTTTGTCATTTGTCTCTATCTTTTATGTTTATATTTGTGTTTAGCATGACAAACCAGCCCGCCCGTTAAAGACAGGCTGGTCTTTCTAAGGTATATTCCGGAATACGCTTTAGTTTAGCCGCGGCGTACTGAAACAGCCTCTGCCTTGTCCGTATTCTGGAATTCTACTTTGATGTGGATTGGCATAATAGCCTCCTTCTTTTTGTTTTATTTTTTCACGGCGTATCGAAACTTTGCACTTCGACTACGCGGATTGTGAACATCTTCAGTTCCAGACACCGGTTTTTTCTCTGGAACAATCAGCTCAGCCTCATAGCCAGCCGTTGCTTGCTCCGAAAAGTAACGCTTGATCAATCTGTCTTCCAAGCTATGAAAACTAATTATTCCTACTCGCCCGCCCTTATTAAGTAAGCGTGGCAAAAGCGGCAATAGTTCTTCAATCAGCTTAAGTTCGCGATTGACTTCAATGCGTAGCGCCTGAAAGGTACGAGTCGCAGGATGATGTTTCATGCTACCGCGACCAACGGTTTGCTTGATCAGATCAACCAGCTCAGTCGTTCCCTGAATTGGTCGAGCCTTTACAATTGCCTGCGCAATTCGCCTTGCTCGCCCGGGATTTTCTTCGCCGTAACGAATAATCAGCTGCGTCAAATCGTCAACCGAATACGAATTGACAATATCTGCCGCTGTAATTTCCGTCCGATTGTCCATCCGCATATCTAGCGGACCGTCAAATCTGAACGAAAAACCTCTCTCTGCTCTGTCAAGCTGCGGTGACGACACCCCCAAATCAGCCAAAATCACGTCAAACTTACGCCCCTGCTTGACTAAATCCTGCGCTGCGCTCACAAAATCTTTGTGAATTAAAGTTACGCCTTTTTCAGCCAAATCGCCCAATGTCTTAATCGCGTTTTCATCACGATCTACCAACACTGAGTTAAAATAATTATCCGTCCTATTTAAGAATGCCCTGGCATGGCCGCCATAGCCAGCCGTCAAGTCGAGATACGACTCGCCTTCGACTGGCTGCAGCTTGCTAAGGGTTATCTCCAAAAGTACGGGAACATGAATCGGTTCGCTCGCTTGGAGTTCTTCCGACTGTGGTGGATGTTCTTTAATACTCATCATTATTCCATTATACAGAAATAATGCTCGAGATCACCTAACTGGATATTTAATTCTGGCTTTTTGTATTTGTGTTTTGTTTGTTTTTGTTGTCTTAGAGTGGAAATTTGTTGATTGTCAGTAACAACCATGTTTTCCAAAGAGACTTATGTGTGAGGTGGAGTTTTTTTGGGAGGTGTTTGAGGAAGGTACGTTGCCGTTTTTAATGTGGAGCAAATTGCCACATGCCATTTTCAAATACCCAGATAGTTGATCTCGAGAGGTTTCTAATTGTTAAAGTGCTTAGCTAATCTACTATTCCGCATTCTCGGCCGCTATTAGCCGAAAATATTCCCCCGCTCGCACAGCAACGACTTCTCTGTCAATTCCAGCGTAGTCAAGCAAATGCTGCTCAATCGTCACTCGTCCTTGTTTTTGGTCGAGCGCCGATGCGGTTTTACCTCGTCGGAATTTAACGTTCAGGTCGGCAACCCGCTCATCCAGAATACTTCCCGTTAGAGCGCTTTCCACTTCCCGATCCCAGATTTGCTGTGGATACAAGTGGAGATATTTGCCAAACCCGCGAGTTAGCACAACGCCTGATGCAAATTCTGCCCTGAGCTCAGCCGGAATTGTCAAGCGTCGCTTGTCGTCCAACTTACGCTCAAAGTAATCTGTCTGCACGTCGTCCTTCCTTCGTGGTAGATTAGTTGTTTTTTACAGTGGATGTTTGTTTTTGTTGGTGATTTTCCATCAACTTTCGTTCCACTGACTCCACTATACTACCCACACCTACCCACTTGCAAGCCCTTTTTATGACTTTTTACCCATTTTTACGCCAAATAAAAACTTTTCCACATTTTTGTGGAAAAGCCTAGTGTTGGGTTGATGTAAGTCTACGCTATTTATATCTCTCAGCAGACTCCCTGCTCGCCTGCCTCAAAACCTCATCAATTGCCAGCGCATCAGGAGAAACTTCCAGCGCCCTACGGTTAATTCCGTATAGATATAAATTGTCCAGATCTCGCACGCGGCTCAAAGCCACATAGCCCATACCTTCGACAAACGCCTTTCTGAGGTCAATCTTAGCCGCATCCAGCGTCATTCCCTGGCTTTTGTGAACCGTTATCGCCCACGCCAAACGTAGCGGCACTTGAGAAATACTCGCTCGTTTGCGCTCTCCGTCTCGCAATTCCCAAACATCCGGTACCATCGTCACCCGGCGACCATCTCGAAACTCAACAACCGGATATTCCGTCAATGGCTCAAAATCCACGACCGTGCCGATACTTCCATTGGCATATAATTTTTGCGGCGAATTTTTAACCGCCATCACCAACGCACCCATCTTAATCACCAAATTTTCTGGCGCCAGGACCGACCTTTGCAGATTCTCTACATAAATTTTCGAGCCCGTCGTCGTTTGCTGATACGAACGCTCTTCTCCTGGCAATTCCGCCAATTTTTGAATATTGATATCATCAACATCAACGTTTACGGTGTGCAGTTCTGTGATATCACCATCTGGCGACTCAATTTCCGTGCGCGCCAGCAACGCCTCGACGTGACGTCGCCTAACATCGCCAGTTCTTAGAGCGGTCAAAATCTCCAAAAGCTGCTCATCGTTCTGACGATATTGTCGCTCCAAATACAGAACCGCAGGCTGAAGTTCTTGCCAAGCATCAGAATAAACCACAAATCCGCCGCCCTGCTCGTTCGGACGGTTCACTGGCGGCAATTGGAAAAAATCGCCACTCATAACCAACTGAATGCCACCAAACGGCTGATCATTTTCCCTAACGGTTCTTAAAACTTTATCAATCATATCCAGCCGAAAATCGTGAAGCATTGAAATCTCGTCAATGATCAACACGTCAGTTTTAGAAATCACATCACGCCGCGTTTTTGACAATCGTTCAAAAAAATTGTTCGGCAAATGATCACTCACACCAATGCCACTCCAGCTGTGAATCGTATTGCCACCAAGATGTGTCGCCGCCAGACCAGTTGTCGCTGTTACCGATACCTTTTTACCCCGTTTTCGTGCCTGCGCAATAAAAGTATTCAACAGGTGAGTTTTGCCCGTTCCAGCCGCGCCAGTCAGCAACGCCGACCGACCGCTCAGCAGAATAGCCAGCGCTAATTCTTGATCCATTTTAGCCCCGCGGCGGCTCGCCTTCTGGCTCACCGAGCAGCTTCTTCGACTTAATTTCGTAACGCTTGCCCGTGATTTTACTCTCGATATAATCCTCGTTAATGAGATTTACGAACATATCCAAATCATTGCCGTCCATGATAATAATCGCGCCATTATCATCGCTCATCAATTCCAATTGCATCTCATCAGCATAATCCAGAACATCTTCCTGCTTAACCGCGCCGATTTCCAATTTCTGCAATTTATTGACTGTCTTCTTGCGTTCTTTCACCAGAGTATTAAGATCCATTCCCTCTGGAAAACTCAGCTTATATTCCTTCTCAATTTCCGCTACTTTTTTATCAGCAATCACCTGCTTTTTATATTCATAGCCAAACATGCGTTCAAACTTTCCAGGATTAAACGCAAAAATATCTTTACTGACAATCAAAACTTGATTATCATCCGGAACCTTAAAACCAACCTCCGCATTAAATGAACCAAATTTGCCATCAGAAAATTCCCAAGCCAACGCACTCTTTAGCGTCTGACCTTGCTGGATTAGCTTAACTGTGTAAAATATTGCGTCAGGATTATTTGGGTCAGTAAATCGCGCCACAATCCCCTTCATACGCTTGAATTCGTGTTCAGTTTCCGAAAATTCCACGATGTCATGACGCTCATGCTCGATTAAATGAATCAGTGTTTCAGCTCGCCCAACCTTTTCCAGATCAGTCCTCAACAGAACATTATCTTCTGATTCACTCAATTCATAATCGCGAACGCTCAATCCAGTGCCAGCACCCAAATTGACCTGATTTATATAATCAAACAAGAACAATGGTCTAAGTTGTTGCTCAACATCGCCTTTTATCGGCATAAAATATGGCGTGTAATTTTTGCTAAACAAGAATAGCTCTATCTGTAAATCATTCTTTTTTGCGTCATTTTGATTTGCCCACAAAAAAATATCAGTCGTTTCCCTCACTTCTTCCATTTTTCTAGTATAGCAATTTTTATCAGATGTCGCCAGCAGTTATTTAGCCAATCTCTCGCCTTCACGCGCTCGATTAGCCCATTCGTCAGCTAGTTCATTTCCTTCATCGCCCTCATGACCGCGCACCCAACGCAAATCCGCCTGAGAATTCGAATATAGTTCGTACAATTCGCGTACAATATCCAGATTTTTAATCTCGCCGCCCTTCTTCGTCCAGCCACGCTTTTCCCAGCCCGGAGCCCACTTGGTAACCACGTTAATCCAAAATTCACTATCAGAATAAATCACGCACGGCGCGCCATTAGCATCTTTCAATGCCGCAATTAAAGCCTTACCCTCCATGCGAATATTAGTAGTATCGCCATCTTCCGATCCCAAAATATAAGGCTGAAGATCACGAATAACCGCAAACCCACCTGGACCGGGATTCGGCGAAGCAGAGCCGTCAGTATAGTAAGTCGTCATTAGTATGATTATACACTAATCATAGCTCGCCTGGCTATCTTGCGATACGCACTGTTCATTCTCTTAAATTTACTTACGCGCTCACGACTTTGTTTTGTTAAATGAGATTCCTTCTCCTCATCAGCACAGTTTGTAAAGAAGTCTTGCTTACGCTGCCAAATATCAGTTATCTTCTCTGCTGTTTCATCGCTCATGTTGACCAAATCGCCGTAAATTTTCTGCAGCTTAAAGAAAAAGTGTGCTGCCTTTTTACCAGTACGAGCCACCAGACGAGCATCTGGAGTAGAAAACTGCATCTCAAACGGCGCATACGGAATTCTTCCATCGTCAGTTTCGTAAAATCCCGTAATCTTCGCATCAGTAAATCCGCTGCTGCTATCCTTAAAACTGAACATTTCCATGTCAACGTCTGGTATTCTATCGATAATTTTCTGGCGAATCTTCTCCTGAAAATCCGAAGAACCCTTAATGACAAAACATTCGCTTTTTCGCCCTGGGGCTGGATATGGAGTAATCTTACCGCAATTAACAGCCTTAATCACGGCATCAGCATAGGCATCAGCTAGCTGTTCGTTGTCTTGACAAATTACCGTCATACCATATAAGTCGATCGGATGGAATTCTCCTGAATCTTTCAGAGGCTGAGAACGTTTATCGTAATAACCTATGGTCTGTAGCAATTTTTTACAATACGAGCCGCGACCCTTACCTCGAGCCCTTACTTCCAACTCTGCCCCATTCGAGGTTTTTACAGTACCAGATCCAAAAAATGTACTATGCGAAGAATTGGTATTTACGGCAGGTTTCAGATCTGACTCCCCTAGCAACTCAGAGAACACGCCATTAAAGTTACCCATAGCAAAATCAAATCGTGTAGGATCGGTCGAATACCTGCTACCAAAATGCAACGACACAATCCTGTCGACCTCATTCATGATCGAATCGATGTCATTACTTAAGGCATCTTTGCGATATAAAGCATCGCCAATATTACGCCCCGTCATAACACCAATTTCATCTTTTAGCTCAGATTCCAAGTTGTCTAGCCCAATAATACTGCACACTGGAATTAAGAAATTTTCGGCAAATACTGCACACTTATACGCGAACGCGCTATGATAAGGAGCGATTTTTAAGTTAGATAAGGTTATAGCTCCAGCAATCATCGCAGTCTCCAAGCCTACACCTTCAGCTCCTTCGCCTTTTGTTGAGAATACCTTTATCAAGTTATCAAGATGCGGTGCTGGAATTGACGGATTTTCAGCCCACGGACTCTTACCGTAATCATCACCATCCATATCTAAATCGTCAGGAATTGTTTGATCATCCTTAAGTTTTAGCGCTTTTCCTGCTAGCGAACCCTCATCAATATCTTCCATGTACGACAAAAAAGCCTTTTGTAAGACCTCATAGTCCTTAACTATACCTATAACAGTATCCTCGCTAATCTCTTCAGAGGCGCCATCTAGCGACCTCATAATATATTCAATACGTCGCCTATCGCTTAAACCTTCCGGAATCCCGATAATAATCTCTGCAGCCAGTTTACGCGACGGAGTTAAGTGGTCTCCGCTAAATGTCTCCACCAACCCCATAGCCAATTCTCTCCTTTCAAGAGAAAAATCAACTTCGCCTTGATTTTGAAGATTGGTGATATTGTCTAATGATTCTTTACTTTTCATAATATAGCTTGTAAATTATATCACAAACTATAAATTTTTGCAATAGCTAGACGATAGCGGCTATCTACGCAAAATAAATCCGCATCAATTCGCGCGCCACCCTGTCGGCGTCATGACGAATCAAGCTGCGCTGAGCCGCCAATGGGTCGCTGCTGGAGTTCGTGTTGACCCACACATCATCAGCAATCAAACGCTTGCCCGACGCATAATAATGCTTTTTCTTCAGCAATTCCTTATCCCACTCGACCAAATATTCGCCGTCGTGAGCATATTTCTTTATCAATTCCTCTGGCGGGCGATGGTTATTGTAAAGCACATAATCCATATTCACCCCTGAAAATCGCTCAATTTCATCCGCAAAATCCGCCACGGTAAATCCATCAGTCTGCGTCGGCTTGGTAACCAAATTGCAAACATATACTTTCTTCGCCTTCGTTTCAGCAAGCGCACGAGTAACGCCTCGAACCAACAACGCTGGCGCCAAACTACCATATAAAAGACCCGGCGCAATCACCACCAAATCGGCATCCAAAATCGCTTGACGGGCTCGCGGGTTAATCGTAGCTGGCGGTTTAAGCTCTAGCCACGGACGCTCGCCGCACGGAATCTTTAGCGACTCAGCCGCGTGCTGACCATCAACAACCGTGCCGTCTTTCAGCTTAATCGACATCGTTGTATCATCCAGAGTAATCGGATAAACTCGGCCATTGACACCCAAAACTTCGCTAGCCAATTCCACTGCATCAGCAAAACTCCCTGTCATCTTTTCCAGCGCCGCCATGAATAAATTGCCGAACGCGTGGCCTTTCATACTGCCCTCGCCAAATCGGTAATTGAACAAATCACGAACTTTCGGCGAAGTACTTAGCGCCACCAAGCATTGCCTGACGTCGCCCGCTGGCAACACGCCCAATTCATCGCGCAACACGCCAGTTGAGCCGCCATCGTCGACCATATTGACCAACGCCGTAATGCTGTGTGTATATTTTTTCAATCCAGAAAGCAGCGTGAAACTTCCCGTCCCGCCACCAATAACTACAACTTTTACCCCAAAATAATCATTATTCGAACCATTTGTCATGCTTGAATTATAGCACCTTGGAAAGCCTAAACCAACGTGCCTTTTGGCAACGCCCATTCCAAGAATGGCTGCTGCTGGCAATCAATCGCGTTGATAATATGCGTGGCAATTTTTGCCGGATCGTTGAAAAACATATAGTCAGCCGGAAGATCACGCCCATTCCAAAACGGAGTTTTCATAGCACCAGGCAAAAATAGCGCAACTCTAACTGGAAGTTTTTGCTCATCCGCCTGCATTCCCAAACTTCGCGCCAAACCCGCTTGAGCATGCTTCGTCGCAACGTACACAGCTTCATCTGAGCGTGCTTTAACGCTACTTGTCGATCCGATAATCGTCAGTACAGACTTGCGATTTTGTGTTGACATCTTACGCCAAGCCCATTGAACCAGCGGCAACGCGCCTGAAAAATTAACTTCCGCCATACTGCGAACGCTAGGCTGATCTTCAAAATTGCCGCGCCAGCCATATCCAGCTGCCCACACAAATTGATCAATATCATCGCCGTTTAAGATCTGCTCGATTCGCGCCGACGCCGACTCTACTTGATCCGAATAATAAACATCCAATGGAAAACCTTCGCCGTGCTTCTGCGGATTATGAGTCTTGCCCAGAACCAGCACACGCTCGCCACGTTCCCGCAGCTGCTTCGCCATTTCCAAACCGAGCCCACTCGTCCCACCAAGAATAATATGCATATGGCTATTATAGCAATGGCAATATTAAATGTAAATTCCGTATCTAAGCCTCGGCCAAGCTTCCGCCAGCTCCTCGGCTGAAAATTCCTTGACAGAATCCAGCTCCTGTAAAGGCGTTTCCAAACAAAGCCCAACAGCCACGGCAGCCACTCGTCTCATGAGATATTCCGCATTATCTGAAGAAAAATAAGCATCATTGTCGAAATCCCCTTTCATTCTGCCGAAAGACTGCACACCCATCTTATCTCGCCAGCTTCGCAACTCAACCCTATCATACGGAAACTGAGATGGCGATTGTATGGACGTAGACCGGCTAGGGAGACGCTTCTCCGCTAATCCATCGTGTCCCGAATATTTATCATCACGACTAGCCAATATTATGCCCATGTCAAAAATCCGACCTTTTTTAATAGCTAATCTGGTCAATAGTGTAAATAGCGAATTTTCATCGACTTTACTGAGGTCACCGACAATATTCTCGATTTTAACTATGGCGCCGTAATTATCAGTTTTCTTCATACGTTAAACCTTATACATTAGCTATATCAATCAAAAGACACGCCGCCTGTACTTTTTTCCATGCCTGATATTCTATACTATTTTATGGAAAAAGTCAATCACACAATTTCTGCCACTTCAAATGCACTTTATATCGAAGCGGCGCACCCGACTCGCTCTCTTGGAGCCGCAACTCTTCAGGATCCATAAACATCACTTCGTCCGCATCGACGCCCGCTGAAAAATCAGAGTTTTCCGTCCACACACGACAATAAAAACAAATTTGATTAGCGTCAATTCGCTCAATATAAATCTCATCCGACGCGTCAAAAAGCTGATAGCGAAGATTACCCTTATAGCCAACTTCTTCATACAATTCCCGCTTCAAAGCCGACTCAAAAGTTTCACCATAATCCATTCCGCCACCAGGAAGATCCCAAAGCGGCCGCCCGTCCTCTTTAACAACCAAAATCTGCCCAGCGTCGTTATAAATCAAGGCTTTGAGCGAAATGCGATACAGACAATCCAGATGATCTGTGCCGTCTAGATTCTGCGTAATGATATGTCCTTTGGTAATTTTTGTCATGAGAGTTATTATACTACACCCGAACGCCAGATAGCTGACACCATTTCACCTACAGTATATTCTGTCTTTCCAATATCCATGATTAACTACTCATTGGGTGTTAACACGTTGGGGATTATCTAATTTATGATACTCTTTTATTTTACTGGCATATTCAGTCAAAAGATTCTTTGAATAAATTTTTTCATTTTTTGAATTTCTAACTTCTTTCCAAAGAATAGAAGCTACTTTTAACTTGTTTGA
>CAUQBM010000014.1:0-15668 GCA_963516705.1 uncultured Candidatus Saccharibacteria bacterium
ATATAAGAATTACTGAACTGGATATTCCAGCTCCAGCTGAAGCCGCCACGACTGCAAATGTCGTTACTGTGCCGTCGACCGCGCCATAAACAAATTCCGGTATATATCGTTTGAAAAAATCTCGCATAACCATACCAGTTTATCATATTATTAACGATTAGCGGACATCTCTATTGACAATTTAATAAGCTTATGCTATAGTGAAATAGTTAGATTATCTAATACAAACAATTTAACAAGCATGCTAAAATAAACATAACAAATATAAACTTTTGCAGAAAGGTAAAGCGTGGAAGATATCCAAACAGCCATCGTTTTATTATCAATCATCGTAGGATTGTTGTCGGTTATTATCGTAACGCTACTGGCAGTGGTCATCGCCTTGTTGGTAAGACTTAATACGGTCATGAAAAGCGTTAGTAAAATTACAACTAACGTAGCTAGTGCAACTGAGTGGTTGTCGCCAACAAAAGTTTTCAGTGAAATATCAGGTTTATTTCGTAAAAAATAATTAAAAAAGGAGTAAATATATGAAAAAAGTTTTAGCAATTATCGGAGCAGTAGCAGCAGGTTTTACAGCTGGAATTTTGACTGCACCAAAGAGTGGCAAGGAAACAAGGAAAGACTTGAAGGATAAGGCTGTAAAATTGAAAGCCGACACTGAAAAGGTAGCTTGCAAAGCGACCGCTGCAGCTAAAGACAGTGTAGACTCATTGAAAGCTGGCTCTCAGAAAGTTGGTGACGCCGTAGTAGAAACCGCAAAAGACGTTAAGGGTAACGTCGAAAAACGTTTCAAGTAATATTTGACTCTATTCAAGAAGACGTGAGATAATATAAGTGATGAAAAAAGTTACTTTCTATCTCGCGTCTTTTTTGATTACTTCTAGTTTGTTAGTGACGCCACGGGCAGTTGAGGCTCAGTCGGTTGATGCTACAGCTGATTCTGAGATCATAAAAACGCTTGATCGAAACTGTAGTTCCGTAAGAGTTGCTATTAAAAATATCCATACCAATGACGCTCTAACTAGAGTTAACGTTGGACAGAGATATAATTCTATTTCTACCAAACTTATGGCCAGGCTGAACGGTCGATTGGCAATAAATAAGCTGGACAGCTCAAAGTTAGTGAATATTACTAATAAATTCGAGTCGACGAGACTTAAGTTTAATAGCAATTACAACGATTACGACACCGCGATGACTGATCTTCAGCGCGCAAATTGCTCTAATAATGTGGCGGACTATTATCAAAAATTGACCGTTGCTCGCGAGGCTCGTAATAAACTTTCTGAGAATGTGAAGATATTGGATGAATTGTTAGTGAGATATAAAGAGGAAGTGCAAGTTATTAAAAATTCGCTGTCTGGAGGTTCTAATGAATAGGGCTAAGGAATTATTCCGTAGTTATAAATTCGCTACGTTTATTGGGCTGACTATTGCGGCATCAGTTTTACTAGTATCGATTGCGATGTTTATGTATTACAAGACTGACGCTTATCGATTGGATTTGAGTCGCCCAGAATACGCTTCTCGCCGCAAGCAAATTAGCAAGGATGCGAATGAAAAAAGTCACGAATTTGACGCGCAAGGCACAGTAAATAAGGATACATTGAAGGAATTTTTGGGAATTTATGACAAAGAAGTAGAGAGTGTGAATAAGATTAAAGCGTTTTCTAATGATGTGTTGAGCGATAAAGAATTGGGCTTGTTTAATAATTAATCTTTATCTTTTGGTCATTGAGGTTGGGGTCGGCAGAGTCGCCAAAAGAACACCTTCGCGATCAAAGTTTTGTAGCAATCGATGTCGCATTTCAGAGGTAACAGACCACTGATCGGATGGCTGAGTTTTTCCGGCAATAATCAATTCCGTCCCTCGTCCGGTAATATCACCAACGGAAACGAATTTAGGCGGATCGATAATTTTCTTTTGCCAAGCCTTTTCTTTAGCCAATTCTTGACCAGTAGCGTTAATGATGTCTGTAACTGCAGAAATGTCGGAACTTGGGTCAATGTAAATGCTGAAGCGCGACATGCTATAGCCCATAGTTTTATTGATAACGTGCTGGATCGTACCATTTGGAACATAATGAACATTACCCTCGGAATCTCGTATAACAGTAGTGCGAGTACCAACTCTTTCGACGGTTCCAGCAGCTCCCATTACGTCAACGACATCGCCAACACGATATTGATTTTCGGCGATGATGAAAATACCAGACAAGAAGTCCTTAACGAGCGATTGAGCACCAAATCCTAACGCCACACCGATTATACCAGCACTAGCGAATAGCGGCGATAAATCAAATAGGAATAGTTTATTGGCGACAATTGCGGCGACATAGAAAATTATAATAATTTGCCAGAAACTGCGAGTTAATTGGATGAGAGTTTTTTCGCGCTTTTCTATGTCTTTACGGTGCCAGGAACGATGTTTGGCGGTGGAGCGTATAGAATAATGTATAGTCCAAGATAATAAATATTTCCCCAGAAAATAAACAAAAACAGAGCCAATAATAATGCTGACTGTGTCGATAATGCGTTCACTAATTAGCCAGCCAAGGTTGTTGCCATGCAGCCATTGACCTAACGTAGAAGAATCCAAAAACTGTTTTATAAGCTTATCCATTATTGATTTAGTATAATAGAAAATATGAGTTTTGTCGATCCGAATCAATTTATTATCACTAGAAAACGTAAGAAGTATAAATTCGCTTTATTCCATAATTCGCCTCTATGCTTTGAATTTGACGAGTGGATAGAGCGGAAAGTTGATTGTTTGGAAATCGGTGCTGGAACTGGACTATTCAGCGTGGAGCTTGCACTGCGTCATCCTGAAAAGACGTTTTTAGCAATTGACGTGAAAGGTGATCGGTTGCAGAAGGGCGCGAAAATTGCTGAGGAAAAAGGGCTGGAGAATGTGTTTTTTGTTCGAGCGCGGGCTGACCAAATAGACCAATTAGTGGAGCAGAATTCTTTGGAGCAAATTTGGGTAACATTTCCTGACCCGTTCCCAAGGAAGCATAGCACTGGGCGCCGCTTGACTCATCCTAATTTTTTGAAGAAGTATTCTTCATTGCTAAAATCGGACGGATCTTTATTAATCAAACACGACGATCACATTTTTTTCTGCTGGAGCTTGGAGCAATTGATGGCAGAAAAATGGCAAATTAAGGAGTTGAGTTTTGATCTTTATGAATCCGCGCTAAATGACGAATATAAAATAATGACGACTTACGAACAAAGGTGGATTGGCGAAGGAAAAACTATTAATTTCGTAAGAGTTACGCGCTAATAAAGGAAAGGAATATTATGCAATTTAACGATTATTCAACAAAAGCAATTTCTACTTTAACAGATAAAGATTCCCATAAATATGGTGACGTTGACGCGAGATTGATGGCGCAGATATTGGGATTAAGTGGCGAATCTGGCGAAGTCATGGAGAAGTTTAAGAAAATTTTACGTGATAAAAATGGTGAGATCTCAGATAATGATCGCGATGCAATAATAAAAGAGCTCGGTGACGTGCTTTGGTATGTCAATTCTATAGCGCATTTGCTTGGCTGTAGTTTAGAGGAAGTGGCTCGCAGAAATAATGACAAATTGCTTAGTCGCCAGAGTCGGGGTAAGATTCACGGCAGCGGCGATGATCGCTAATTTTTAGCTAATTGCTCGCGAATCCATCCGTCGATTGTACCGGCGCCCATACACAGGACGAGTTTTCCAGAGTTCCTTGCTGCGGTTATTTCCTGCCATAAACTGTCGTCTAATTTGGCGAAATGAACTTTTTCTTTGTCGATATTTTTGGCAAGTTGTTGCGGCGTTAAAATTGGCAAATCTGGATTTTCCCTAGTTAAGTAAGTCGGCAGCCAGTAGATTTCATTGGCATCATGGAAAATACTGTCAGTATATTGATCAATTATTTCGTGCTGGCGAACATTTTGGTGTGGCTGATAAACCAGAACTACATCGTTTGACAACTCCTTAGCCATCTGTAGTGTCGCTTGAATTTCAACTGGGTGATGTCCATAGTCAGAATATAGATTTTCGGCGAGCTTTTCAAAACGTCGTCCTGAGCCAGGGAAGGAATTTATTGCTTGGTATATTTCTAACTCCTCCGCATCCACTCCGATATTCTTCAAAGCTTCGATCACCAAAGTAGCATTCTTTCGGTTATGCTCGCCGGGCAGAGTGATGTTTTTATTGGAATCGTGCAAGATTGTTAGATTTTTCTCATCAAATATGGCGGAATTTTCTTGCCACGCGATAACTTTTTTAGATTTTTCGCCGAACTCACGAAAGGCGTCTAAGTAAGATTCTTTTGTTGGGTATGTGTCTGGATGGTCGTAATCAACAGACGTGATAAGGCTAATTTCTGGAGAAAAATGCAAAAAGTTGCGATCAAATTCATCACACTCGTATACGAAAAATTGGCTATTTTTATCAAATGTTCCGCTCGGTCCAAAACTTAAAGTCGAACCTACTGAATAGCTGACAGGAATTTGCAATTGCTCCATTGCCCAGACCAGCATACTCGTTGTTGTAGTTTTCCCGTGAGTACCAGCGACCGCGATAAGTTTCAGGTTTTTATCGGTGATTATTTGCGCTAATAACTCGTCGCGCTTGCTGGTTTTTATGCCTAGTTTTCGCGCCAAGACTAATTCTGGGTGATTTTCTGGTAAAGCAGCGGTGTAAATAAACCAATCAAATGGTGATTTATCGTGCTCTGATTGCAAGAACGCGCCAGATTGGTCAAAAGAAATAGGAATTCCGGCTGATTCTAGTTCGTTTGTGATAAGACTTGGTGATTTGTCGGAGCCGCAAACACCATACCCGACCCCTAAGGCAATTCTGCTCAGCGGTCCGATGGCAACGCCGCCAATTCCTGAAAAATAAATTCGCATACAAATATTATACCACCGCAGCGGTAGTAATATTCACGTCATTGGGATAATTTGCTATACTAAAACCATAGAGAAGGTGGTGGGATGGCTATAAATAAGAAGAAAACCAAGTTCAGAATTAAGCAGCTCAGTCAGATTAAGACTTGGCAGTTGGTGGTTTTATTGATTATGTCTGGTTTTATTTCGGCAACTTTTTTGAGATTGAATAATGTTGGTATGGTCGAGCGACGAGAATCTGTAGAAAATGCAGATAAGGCTGGAGATATAGTCAATCTTCAGCAGCGACTATACGATTTGCAGCGTTATGTATCTACACATATGAACGCTGATCCGGGGAAGATTGCGCTGGATCATACATATAAACAAATGTATGACCGGAAGCTGAAAGAGTTTGAAGAAGAGATAAAAAATCAGTCTAACAATGATACTGTGTCGAAAGTTAGGGCTGTCTGTGATGCTAGGGCGCAGCAAGGCGGTTACGGCCGATTTACGACACAGGCGGATCCGAGGTATATCAATTGTATTAATGAGGAGTGGGCGAAATATCCTGCCGCGAAAGCCACTAACTTGCAGTTTGAAGCACCTTCAACCGAGCCGTATTATCACACCTTCGTTTCGCCGATATGGTCAGCTGATTATGCGGGGTGGTCTTTGCTGGTGACGATATTTATTGCCATGATTATCGTAATGAGGTTGGTTGTTCTGGGGATGTTAAAGTTGATGCTTAGACGACGAAATAAGCTTTTTTAGCTTGACAGGGGTGATATAGAGATAGTAATCTATATAGGTATATCATTAATAGGAGGTATATAACCAAATGGCTTATAAACATACCAACTCAAAGGGCATCACATATTACTTGCACAAGACTGACGTAACTTTGCGCGGCGGCAAGACTCAAACTATTTACTTCTTCGCTAAGGTTGAGAAGAATGAAAAGGGTACACCATGTGATCTACCAGAAGATCGTATCGTGAAAGAAAACCCACGCAACGGCTTTTTGACAATTTCTAAGAAAAAATAGTCCTTTGCTTGCACCATAAACGCGTTTGGTGATATAGTAGAACCAAACAAACAGGTGCCATAACTCCTCTGTAAAAAGCAGGGGAGTTTTTTGTTGGGGTTGATTATTTATAATGATTATGTTATAGTATAAATATGGAAAGAAAGACTCCAATATTGCCGATATACGATAACACTCCCGAAAGTGAAGCCGATCGACGCGTTGATCAGGGCTGCGGTACGTATTCTGACTACGGATACGGTGACGATGGTGACCAGTCAGTGGCTACTGACTCGTCAGACGGCAGAAAGCAAGCCAAGTCTAGTAATGGAAGATTATGGTATAGAAGTCGGCATAGACCATACGGAGAGCCTTCTGAGTCTGATTTAATGTATCCTAAGCCAGTGAGAGGTCCACTGTCAGAAGAGCAGAGGGAGATAAATAGGCGAGGATTAGCTTTGGCGCGTAAGGCTCTGGAGCGTGCGAGGAAGAATCGGGAGAATGGAAATTCTTCAGCCGAAAGCTCAAGCCGTCAAACGCCGGAAGATATGATTAAGTCTGCTGAGGCTTCTTGGGGTGAGCGTCAGGGAGAATTGTTTTAGCGTGTGTAAGTAATCTAAAAAGAAAAAGCCCCCTTCTGAATGAAGAGGGATTTTTCTTGGTGGCGGGGGTAGGATTTGAACCTACGACCTTTTGGTTATGAGCCAAACGAGCTACCAGGCTGCTCTACCCCGCGATACATAATTATGATATCAGCTTAGCGCAATAATTGCAACACCCTAGCGTTTATGACTATTGCCGCCAAATAGAAAGTTCATCCATTGCTGGAAATTGCTATCCGTTCGCTTCGTGCTCGACGCAAGTTTTTGGGAAGGCGTGGCGCTTTCGAAAGATTGGGTGATGAGCTGTTTTTCGCCAGGTAAACCTTTTCCTGTGCGCTGTCTAATGGTCAATTCTTGATACTCTTCGCTTTGATAATATTTTGATTCATACTCTAATAGTGCGACTTGTAGCTTTTCTATTTCCACTTGCTGACGTTTGTTGTCAATAGAGCGTTGTAATTCGTAGTTTTTTTGCATTGATTCAATGGAACCCCAGGCCCAACTCATAGCAATTAAAATCGCAGCAGCAATAACGACATTATTTAGGGTCAAATAGTCGTGCTGTATTCTGTAAATTAATCGTTTGAGTTTTAATTTGTTCATTTTTGCAAATTTAATATCTACCACATAATATTGTAGCAGGAATGGTAAAAATATTCATCTTATGATTATCAAATTCGAATTCAGAATGTGGTGGGGGCGGCTGGGATCGAACCAGCGACCAATCGGTTATGAGCCGACTGCTCTAACCCCTGAGCTACGCCCCCGTGAGACTTATTATAGCGCATCAGAGGTAATTATAGAAGTTTTCCAGCGGCAATTCGCACGGCTTCTGACCAAGAAGTAAAACAATGCGGAGTGGACGCCAGCTCTTCGCTGGTAATTTTATGTCGAACAGCCAGGGCTAGCTCGGCTGCCATATCGCTAGCATGTGGTCCGACAATCGTTCCGCCGACGACAACTCGCTTCTTATCAACGATCAATTTCACAAAACCTATTCGCTGGTCGGTAATATTGCTGCGTACGGTAGTCGTGAGCGGAACAATTGCTATTTTTGCGCTTATTCCTTTCGCCTTACAATCATATTCATTCATCCCAATTTGAGCTATTTCTGGCTGAGTAAATGCAACTTGTAGGCGTGGGGAATCATTGAATTTAATCTTATTATTATGTAGCAAATTATGAGCCGCAATACGACTCTGCGCTAAGGCTGTGTGGGTTTGGATATTGGCGTCAGTTACATTTCCTGCGGCAAAAATATGCCGAGCGGAAGTTTGCAGGTAAGAATTAACCAAAATGCCATTTTCGGTATATTTTACGCCAGCGTTTTCTAAGCCTAAATCTGTCGCAGGCAATTGTTGGTCGGCAATTATAATCTCATCAACGCGTACAGATTTCTCTATTCGCCCCTGCAGAAAGGTGACGCGCTTTTGTATGGACGATTTTTGTATGGCGATAATCTTAGTGCGAGCTAAGATTGAAATATTGCGATTTTTTGCGTCATTCGTAACCAAAGCGCTGACTTCTGGGTCAAATGTTGATAATATCCTGGACGATTTATCTGCTACGTAAACTTTTGTTCCCAGGGTGGAGAAGATGTGCGCCAATTCTAGTGCCGTAGCTCCCGCGCCAACAATGAACATGGTTTTTGGTGGGCGCTTCAAGCTAAAAATAGTTTTTGGAGTGTGATAAGAAGCGGCGCTTAACCCAGGTATTTCTGGAATTTGCCAATCAGATCCAGTTGCAATGAGAAATTTGCGAGCAGACAAGTGTCTTCGATTGACGGCTATTTCATTCGGACTCAAGAAATGTGCATTGCCAGCAAAAACACTAATGCCTTGCTTCTCGTAATAATAGCGATTACCGCCAGCTCCAGTTCTCTTTACGACTTTGTCTTTCCAGGAGAGCAGAGAAGGGTAATTATATCCAACCGAGTTAGTGCGCAACCCAAACTTAGCAGCATCTTTGGCTGTTTGATAAACGTTAAGAGTGTGAGTTAAAAATCCAGTTGGCACATCTCCCCAGTTTGGTGATTCCCCGCCGAATGTTGATTTTTCTACAACAGCAACTTTTTTTCCGGCACTTGCTAATATACTGGCTGCCGGTGAGCCACCAGCGCCACTACCAATTACGATATAGTCATAGTCAAAAGTTGGTTTTTGCGACATCAAATCTCCTAAATTATGGTTTTATAATTTTTATATAAATAGGCTGCGTCAGGATGTAGAGTTTTCATAATGCGTTGTGCTTGGCGGCGGATATCGGCAGAGGTTATTTCTGGATGAGTTTCGCACCAATTCATAACGCCCAGAGTGACGGTTTTTGCGATGTCTTGAGCTTGACCCTCTGGTGTACGAACGCTTAGGCAGGTGGCAATTATGGAATTGTGGAGCTTGTCTGGGCTAAACTCCTCTAGCGGTCGCTTTCCTTGCTTGATGACGTCAATTTGACCTGGCTTTACCATAAATTGCCTCCGTAGCTAATGACACCAATAACGCGGTCGACGAATAGGAATGCCGCCAAAATTAGTAGGCTGCCACCGCTGGCGAATTGCAAAAATCTCTTATGATCTTCTCGCCAACGTTGTAAATTAGAGATGCTGCGTCCGCTGCCGATCAAGACGATAACGACAAACAACGGCAGTGCGGACACGATGACGTAAATCGCTACGCTGATGATTTGCAAAAAGGGGTTTGGTAGGGTAATAATGGCCAGGCTGGCGGCGATAATTGGCGCGATGATGAATACAATTTCTGCAATAACGCTAATTATTCCCAGAGCAAAGCTTTCTACGGAGTTTTTGGTTTTTTTGGTGCGCTTGTTTAAATATTCTGCAAAATTGCGTGGAAGCCATAATGAAGTTCCTGGTTGTCGTCGAAAGTAGAATGCCCAAATTGCAATTCCTAAGCCAAACATCATCCCTGAAGAGACGGCGGCAACGAGTTGTTCTGCGCTGGTGGCGTGGTGGATAAATAGTGATAAGAAATAGGAAATGGAGCTAATGAGCAGTAGAGTGATTGTTGAAACACCAAATACAAAACTGTTGCTCATACGAAAAATTTTTCTCTGGGCGGTTTTTTTGCCAATTGAATGCCCGCTAAGTAACGTTAAAACACTGACGCTAAGCTGAAAACTAGCGTGAATAATCGCTGCAAAAATTATGGTGGCCAGTGATGAGATTGTTACGGGGGTCATTTTTGTGTATAAATCCTTCTCTACCAGTGTACCACAAGCGGAATGAAAAGGTAAATAATGACCGAAAAAGGTATTGCTTTTTTGTCAAATTTATGATAGTATAAAAACAGTTAAATAATTAATACAAAAAAGGAAAAAATATGGAAATCAACGCCAGTGAATTAGCTGAATTTTTAGAAGTAACCCGAAAAAAGGATTTAGCAACGTGGGAGCGTCAGCGTAATTCATGGGAATTGGATAGTTTTGTGTCGCGGCGATTGGCGGCTTTGGATGGTGTCCAATCTGAAGAGCTTGAGCTAATTTAATTCAGTATCTATAAAAAATTCCCCGCCGTATTGACGAGGAAAGATAATTTCTGGTAGCACCGGGTGGACCCGAACCACCGACCTCAGGCTTATGAGTCCTGCGCTCTAACCAGCTGAGCTACGGTGCCACACTGCATTGATTGTAACAGATAGTATAAAATTTGCCAAATACGTTTTAGGTAAATTGTGAGATAATGGATATGTGAGATATATTATCGCAGTCAGTGGTGGGATTGATTCGGTAGTTTTGCTGGATTTGATGTCGCGAACGGAAAAAGATTTGGTGGTCGCTCATTTTGACCATGGAATTCGTGAGGATTCGGCGAGCGATGCTAGATTTGTCGAGGCTTTAGCTGATAGATATAAGATACAATTTGTTTGTCGGCGCGAAAAACTGGGGGCTGATGCCAGTGAAGAATTGGCGCGCCAAAGACGGTATGAATTTTTGCGTGGCGTGGCGACGGATTTTGATGGCGTGATAGTGACAGCACATCATCGAGATGACATTATTGAAACTGTAGCGATGAATCTTAAGCGTGGCTCCAGATGGCGAGGTTTGGCGGGGATGAGCGATAGTCAAATAGTTAGGCCGATGAATAGCTGGACTAAGCAGAGAATTTATGAATATGCGATTCGTCAGAAATTGGAATGGTGTGAAGATGAGACAAATCAAAGCGACTTGTATCAGAGAAATAAATTTAGGCGCAAGATAAATCGCGAGCTTGATGAATATCAGAAACTTGGAGTGTATGAGGCGTGGCGAAAACAAAGAGAATTAAGAGGGAAAATTGAGCAGGAAATAGAGAAGTTTGATGGAGAAGTGCTTAGTCGGTATTTTTTGACGATGATAGATGATAATGTCGCACAAGAATTGCTATATTATTACGTTTTACGACATTATGATGTGTCGTTACTGGGTTCTCAATTGGAGCGTATGCTAATTGCTATAAAAACTGGAAAAGCTGGCTCTTGCTGGCAAGTTGGTGGCGGCATTGTGATGAAATTGACGCTAAGAAGTGTTATAATAAAGAGAGTTTGATTAGTATAGGCGAAAGGATTAGTTGAGAATGGCTGTTAAGATGCCTCAAAGAAATGGAAAGAATAGAATAAGTCAAATTTTACGATTTGGATTGTTTTGGGCAATTATAATTTTTGTAGCGTTAATTTTTTACGCAACACTCTTCCCTGCGTCAAATCTTAAAGATGTTGCATTATCTGATGTAGTGCGTCGAGCAAATGACGGTAAAATTGCTCAATTGGAGATTCAAGGAAATGATATTAAGATTACTCCGAAAGACCAATCAAAGCCTACCGAGCATTCAGTCAAGGAATCTAGTAGCATTTATGAGCAGGGCTTGAACAAGGATGCTAAGGTTGAGGTGAAGGTTATTCCACCATCCACAACCGGCGAAACTATGTGGAACCTGGCGGTTATGGTTGTGCCTGTGCTGATTATCGTGGTGTTCTTTATGTTTATGATGCGCCAAGCTCAGGGTCAAAATAATCAAGCCATGGGATTCGGTAAGAGTAAGGCTCGCCTGTATGGACAGGACAAAGAAAAGGTTCTGTTTACGGATATCGCTGGAAATGATAACGCCAAGCAAGATCTGCAGGAAGTTGTTGATTTTCTCAAGCATCCGAAGAAATATAAAGATTTGGGCGCAAAGATTCCAAAAGGCGTGTTGTTAGTCGGTAATCCTGGTACGGGTAAGACGATGCTAGCCCGAGCTGTTGCTGGCGAGGCTGGTGTGCCATTCTTCTCAATTTCCGGTTCTGAATTCGTGGAAATGTTTGTTGGTGTTGGTGCTAGCCGAGTGAGAGATCTGTTTTCAAAGGCTAAGAAAAATGCTCCATGCATCATCTTCATTGATGAGATTGACGCTGTGGGTCGTAAGCGTGGCTCTGGTATGGGTGGTGGTCATGACGAGCGTGAGCAAACCTTGAACCAGATTTTGGTAGAGATGGATGGTTTTGATGGCGAAACGAATGTTATTGTTTTGGCGGCAACCAACCGCGCGGACGTTTTGGACCCAGCTTTGCTTCGACCTGGACGATTTGACCGACGTGTGAATATTACATTGCCAGAACGTAAAGATCGTGAGGCAATTCTAAAAGTTCACTTTAAGAAAAAGCCAACTGACGAAACTGTTGATCTTGATAAATTGGCGGCAAAAACCGCTGGCTCATCTGGTGCGGACTTGGCAAATATGGCTAATGAAGCCGCGATCATCGCTGCTCGTCGCAACAAGAAGAAGATCTCAAATGACGAATTAACTGAGGCGTTTGAGCGTGTGGCAATTGGTCCAGAGCGCAAGACTAAGATAATGAACGATCATGAGAAAGAGTTGACTGCTTATCACGAAGCTGGCCACGCAATTGTTGGCCACGTCTTGCCTGATTCCGACCCGGTTCACAAGGTTACGATTATTCCGCGCGGCGGTACTGGCGGAGTAACATGGTTCTTGCCGCCAGAAGATAAGAGCTACACAAACGTTTACGAGTTTAAAGATATTCTGGCTCGAGCAATGGGCGGACGAATCGCTGAACAATTGATTTACGGCGATGACGGAATCACTACTGGCGCTGGTTCGGATTTGCGAAAAGCGACTGAAATTGCCCGTGATATGGTGATTGAGCAAGGAATGGGCAAGGGCTTACGCGATCAAGTATTCCATGAAGATAACGGCGGCTTGATGTTCGATAAAATGACCAGAGAGCGTCCGTATTCTGATGAGACTGCGAAGATGATTGATGAGGAAGTCGCGCAATTGATTACCGAAGCTAAACATCGTGCAATGTTGGTATTGAAAGAGAATCGTTCGTTCCTTGATAAGTTGGCTGAGGCTTTGCTGAAGGAAGAAACTCTGGAAGAATCTGAGGTTGACGAGATTCTTAAGGGCACTAAATTACCAAAAGAAGCTAAACTGCATTCGTAAAATACTATGGGGCGCGTTCGTAGTACAGTTACGAAAATAAATCAGCGGCTTAATATAAAATTGGCTGCTACGATCCTGGCGGGCTCGACGTTGTTGTCGAGCTTGTTGGGGTTTTTTCGTGATCGTTTACTCAACTCCGTCTATATGCCAAGCGAAAACGGAGCATTGGCGGGATACCCGGTTGGACTAGATGCTTATACGGCAGCTTTCATGGTGCCGGACTTTATGTTCGCAGTGCTGGTTTCTGGTGCGCTTAGTGTGACGTTCATTCCAGTTTTTAATGAGCGCTGGGTCAAGGGTAATAAACAGTCGGCTTGGCAAATTAGCTCTAGTATGATTAATTTCATGGCGCTAATCACCATGGCGGCGTCGGTGCTGATTATTATCTTTGCCGATCCGTTGATGAAGTATTTAATCGCGCCTGGTCTGAGTGAATCTGGTCATGCTTTGGCGGTTAGTATGATGCAGGTGATTGCGGTTAATCCGTTTATTTTTGCGGTTGCGGCGGTGATTGCTAGCATTCAGCAAGCGGTCGGGCGATTTATGTTCTGTGCGCTGGCGCCAATGCTGTATAACGTCGGTATTATTATCGGTACGGTGTGGTTTACTGGCGGCGTCAATTTATTCGGCTGGCAGATTTTTGACGGCGGCATTATGGGTGTGGCGTTGGGTGTGGTTTTGGGATCGTTTTTGCAATTGATCGTCAGCGCGGTTGGCTTGGCTGGACTTGGTTTTGATTACAATTTCAAAATTTATTGGCGAAATAAGGGATTTAGGAAAGTTTTATCTTTATTGCCAGCGCGTTCTGTCGATCAAGGAATGGATTATGTGGTTAGCTTGGTCGAGGTCAATTTGGCTTCGCGTTTGGCTGATGGGACGGTTAGGGCATACCAACAGGCTTTGACTCTTCATATGATGCCGATCAATCTTATTGGCGTGGCGATTTCAAATGCTGCCTTTCCTCAATTGACTGAGCATTTGGGCGAAGGTCGGAATGACCTATTTCAAAAAGACCTGCGTTCCCTGCTGAGAATTATTTTTTGGATGGCGCTTCCAGTGTCGGTGGTGATTTTCTTTACCAGGGGATACGTCGTGCATTTTATCCGCAATGGTGGCAATCAACTGATTGCGGGAATTTTGGGCTGTCTGGTTGTGGCAATTTTATTCCGAACTATTTACCACATGGCCGCGCGAGCATTTTACGCCCGCCAAGACACAAAAACTCCACTGTATATCTCAATTTTCTCGATTACTTTGAATATTATTTTAGCAATTGTTTTATCGATGGTCTTGAAAATGGGCGCGTATGGATTGGCTTGGGCTCAATCAACGGTGGCGGTTTTGGAGGTGGTTGTTCTTTTGGCGGTTATGAATCGTCAAATGCCAAAATTATTTGACATGACGTTTGTGCGGGCGATTTTTAAGATGATACTCGCTGGAATTGTTACGGGTGTGGTTTGTTATATTGCCGTGCTAATTATGCCGTTTCGTTATCATGACGACAGCTTCTTTAGCGCTTTTCCGAAATTCGTTATCATTTCATTGGTTAGTTTTGGGGCATATGCCATGGCTTCGAAGTGGTTGAAATTGCCAGAAATTGACCCGATTCTTGCACGATTGAAAAAAGTGTTATTTGGACGATTGGAGTTTAAGGGCTAATGGAAAATATTCGGAATTTTTGTATTATTGCTCATATTGATCATGGCAAGTCTACGCTGGCCGATCGAATGATGGAGATGACTGGGACTGTAGAAAAGCGCGAAATGAAATCGCAGTTGCTGGACTCAATGGATTTGGAGCGGGAAAAGGGCATCACTATTAAGCTGGCGCCGGTGCGGATGCGATATAAAAATGTCGATTTGAATTTGATTGACACTCCGGGGCATGTCGATTTTAGCTATGAAGTCTCGCGCAGTTTGCAGGCTTGTGAGGGCGCGATATTGGTGGTTGATGCTAGCCAGGGAATTCAGGCGCAAACATTGTCGAATGTTTATCTGGCGATGGAACAGGATTTGACAATTATTCCGGTCTTGAATAAGGTTGATTTGCCGGCCGCCGACATACCGCGCGTATCCAGACAAGTTATTAATTTGTTGGGCTGTGACGAGAGCGAGATTATTCATATTTCTGCTAAAACTGGTCAAAACGTAGATAAGGTTTTGGATGCGGTTGTTGAGCGAATCCCGGCGCCAGTTGGCGAGGTTGATGGTCCAACTAGGGCGCTGATTTTTGATAGTTATTATGACGATTATCGTGGCGTGATTTTATACGTGCGGGTGGTTGATGGGCGAATTAAAAAGGGTGAGTCTATCCGAATGATGGCGACTGGCGCAAATGGACTAGCTCTGGAAGTTGGTCATCTTAACCCAGCCATGCAGCCCGACCCTTCGCTTGAAACTGGCGAAATTGGCTATATTGTGACAAACCTGAAGACGACACGCGAGGCGCGGGTTGGCGATACGGTAACACTGGGGAGATATTTTAATTAAGATTAAAAAGGGAAACCACGAATCTACAAACAATAAGCTTAACTGAATTTTTTTGGCGTTGGTTCGTAGTATTGACGCGTATGATTGCTGAAATCAGTTTCCTTACCAGATTTGGCATAGCATTTATTCGACAAAACTCATTAAGTCTCTTAATAAAGAAATCAAACGTCAAACGAAATAGAAGGTTCTTTTTCCTAACGAGGAGGCTCTGGAACGTTACTTAGTTACTTTGTT
>CAUQBM010000015.1:0-12500 GCA_963516705.1 uncultured Candidatus Saccharibacteria bacterium
GCTCATCTGCCAAATGTCATAGTTACCCATTCCAAACAAACCGAAGCTCAACGATATGCAATCTGGAAAAGAGTTATTAGCTCAAACGATCCAGTAGTAATCATCGGTCCGCGATCTGCTCTTTTCATGCCCGTGCAACAGCTCGGACTTGTGGTAATTGATGAGTGTCATGAACCGAGCTTCAAGCAGGAGCAGTCTCCTCGATATTCAGCTCTTCGCGTCGCCTCAGTTCTTACAAATCAACATCGCGGCAAGCTAATTTTAGGTAGCGCCACCCCAGCAGTCGCCGACTATTACATTGCCAAAAAATCAAACACACCAATCATTACAATGACAAAACCAGCAAGACCAGACACCGTTCGCCCCAACGTGACGCTGGTCGATATGACAAAGCGCAACAATTTTACTCAACATCAATTCCTCTCCGACCCACTCTTGAAATCTATAAACACAGCTCTATCAAAAAATGAGCAAGTTCTTATTTTTCACAATCGACGCGGCACGGCATCAATCACATTATGCGATAACTGCGGCTGGCAGGCTGGTTGTCCACGCTGTTTTATTCCGCTCACTCTGCACGCGGATAGTCATAAATTGTCATGTCACATTTGCGGTTTTTCGACCAAAGTTCCTACTAGTTGTCCTGAGTGTAAAAACGCCGACATCATCCACAAAGGTATCGGAACTAAGCGAATTGAAGACGAATTACAGAGGTTATTTCCGAACAAAAAAATTGCTCGATTTGATAAAGACACCGATTTGAAAGCTACCGTGGACGAGCGTTATGATGAACTGAAAAATGGCGAAATAGATATAATTATCGGCACGCAAGTTATCGCCAAAGGACTAGATTTGCCACATTTAACAGTCGTCGGAGTCGTTCAGGCTGACACCGGACTTTCTCTCCCTGACTATTCATCGCCCGAACGAACGTTTCAATTGCTCGCCCAAGTCGTCGGCCGCGTCGGCAGGTCAAGCACACCAACAGAAGTTGTCGTCCAATCATACCAGCCAAGTCACCCATCCATCACAAACGGACTATCTCAAAACTATACAGAATTTTATCAAAGAACCATATCTCAGCGGCAAAAAACCAACTTTCCACCTTTTACTTACTTATTAAAACTAACTTGCGTTTATAAAACCGAAGCCGCCGCCATAAGGAACGCTAAAAAATTGTCCGAACTATTAAAATCCAATTTTGACAACATTGAAGTTTTTGGGCCAACGCCCGCTTTTTATGAGCGCGTCCGCGATACATATCGATGGCAAATCGTAGTAAAAAGTCCCAAACGACAAGAGCTTCTTGACGTCTTGAATTTCCTACCGTCATCACACTGGCAGTACGAGCTTGACCCTGTAAGTCTACTGTAATTTCTGGTATAATTATAGCAATGACAAAAGACGATATCATCACATTACCAAACCCACATCTTCGCCAAAAATCATCGAAAATCCACGTTGTTACTAATGATGTTATAAAGCTGGCAGACGAAATGACCGCTGCTGCGCTGGACTGGGAAGATTCCAGACCTCACGAAATTAGCGCTGCCCTGGCTGCTGTGCAAGTCGACAAATTAGAGCGCGTTGTGATTGTTCGAGCCGACTTTGAAAGAAAATCAACTCGCGAATTTATCACTCTTATCAATCCAGAAATCGTGAAATATGAAGGTGAAATTGTCGAAGATTTTGAGGGGTGCTTAAGCGTTAAAAGCATTTACGGAAAAGTTCCCCGCTATAGTAAAATTCGCGTAAAAGCCATGGGTTTAGATGGCGAAGAAGTGCGAATTAAAGCCGAAGGATTTTTGGCGCGCGTATTACAGCATGAGATAGACCACTGCAACGGATTAGTTTTTATAGACCATATTAAGGATAAAAAAGACGCTTTTTATACGCTCGACGAGAAAGGCGAGTTGCAACCGCTAGATTATGACAAAGATATCGCCGAAAATAGTATTCTTTGGGACTGAAAATTATAGCCTAATTACTTTAGAAGCTCTCGTTGAAGAGGGATTTAACGTTGTTTGCGTTATTACCAAACCCGACACCAAGCGCGGTCGCGGACACAAACTTACTGAACCTCCAGTAAAAACATTCGCTAAGTCTCACAATATTCCAGTTTTGCAGCCAATCAAAGTCAGTGAAATTACCGACTATATAAAACAGCTTCAGCCAGTAACGGGAGTTTTGGTTGCATACGGAAAAATCATTCCCCAGTCAATTATCGACTTATTTACACCGGGAATTATCAATGTTCACCCTTCTCTACTACCAAAATATCGAGGACCTTCACCTATTGAATCAGCTATAGCCAATAGAGATACCGAAGCTGGCATATCAATAATGCAACTTGATAGTAAAATGGACGCCGGCCCTATATACGCCCAAACTCAACAACCCCTCACTGGAAAAGAAACAAAGTTCGAATTATACGACAAATTATTTCACGATGGCACTTCTCTGCTAATAAAAAACCTGCCAAACATCATCAATGGGAGTCTTCAGTCAACACCACAGGACGATTCTCTGGCTTCATATTGCCAATTATTAAGCAAGGACAATTCATGGCTCGATACGGAGCATCTGACCGCCGCCGAGGCTGAAGCTCACGTCCGCGCACACCTCGGATTTCCGCGTAGCCGAATGACAATTGACGATCGAGACATCATCATCACGAAATCTCATTGCGACAAAGCTCCGAATTCTCATCTTGATAAAAAATTTGCCGACGGCAACTATCTAATCATCGACGAGCTCATCGCACCCAGCGGAAAAACAATGACCACTGAAGATTACCTAAGAGGCTACAAATAAAAAATAACCCCACATGAGGGGGTTATTTCTATCATCCGCATAAAATTACGCTTGGACTGAACCTAAAATAGCATCTTTATTCGCTATAATTTCCTTTTTCAAGTCAGCCATAACCGCAGCCACAACGTCACGATAATCTGGTCGATTGACCTCTAGCCACTTAGTAGCTGCAAATTCATCCTTCAGACGCGGATCGTCAACAGGCAAGCCTGAAGCTTGTGACATTTTCTGCAGCATTGGTTCCTGTTGATAATTAGGCGCATGTTTCGCTAGAAAATCATCCACAGAACCAGGAGTTTTATCGATAATTCCTGCAAACTCCTCCAACTGAGCATCGCTCATTCCCTGACTTAATCGTTCGCCAACTCGAAGCTCCAATTCGCTATAAATATGCTGTAACAACGATTTTTGCTGATCTTCCGGCAACTGGCCCAGCCCCAATTCTTTAAGAAATTCTTCATTTAGTTGGAACATAGTCCTCCTTTTCTTTCGTCTATATAATTAAGTTAAATTATACCAGTAACTGTTTAATATTACTATCCGCGCATCATATTCAGCGCGTCATTGTATAATTTTTGCAACTCAATCATAGTCTCATTCATCGAGGTTTGAACAATTTCCGTTAAATTAACGCCATTATTTACACACCAATTAAGCACCGCGGGAACATCGTCTCCGTCCAGTAATTTTATAAACTCGTCCAGCTTCGCTTCGCCAACAGCTAGTAAAATCTTCCTTATGATCTTATCCTGGACGCTGTTAGTTACATCTTCCCTCATCTGCTCTTTCTTATCTGTGGGTAGTGATCCAAAACCAGCCTGTGCTAAGAATTCGTCAGTAATTTCAAACATTTTTTTATCTCCTTGTTTATTTTTATATTTTATCTATTAAACATATTTACCCAATATCTCCAACACGCGCGGAGTATCGCTAAGTCCGTCAACTTCCATCCATGTTCCGCCAGGGCCATCAAGCCACCGTACGGTATGACCGTCAGCCATTGCCTTGTCAGCCAGGTTGTGAAGCTGATCCATTGCATTAGCGTCGCCAAACTTCTCAGCAGCCCAGTTCCAAGGATAGTCGTAAGAACTAAAATTTGGTGTATCTGGATTAACACTATTTCCGATTGTTTTGGCAGCAGGGTTATCTATAAGAGGTTTGTTGCCAGACTGTGGTATTTGATCATCACCAGATTGTGGAGTTGTATCAGCACTACCCTCAGGTCCAGTAGCGTGTGCAGAGTTAGCCCACCAGTCATTAATGAAACTACCAACAACACCACCCAAGACAAAACCAACAGCATACTTACCTGATGACGACAGTACTTTCTTACGCAGGGCATCCCGCCTCTCTGTACTCACACCCTTAAGATTGTCAACTGATACATTGACTGCACGCTTCATAACATCGTCAATTTTCATGTTGGCCACATCTTTCTCAAATGAAGGATCTATAGTTTCAAGACGGTCATCAGCGGCTATGCGATCTTCGCCACGATGCTCCTCCAGAACAGCTTGTTTTGTTGCTCCAGCAACTCCCAATTTCGTTACAATACCGACAGCCGTCGTAATAGGCCATCCAGCAATTCCAGCAAAGGTTCCTGTAGCAGTACCTACCACAAAACCAGCACCACCCAACTTCAGCCACTGAGCAATCTTACCACCCTTATTAAACCATTTACCAACTTTAGCGACAGCTTTCTTAAATTTACCACGATCATCGAGCATGCTGTCATACTTATCTGTCGTCATTCTTGAGGTTTCTTGCATACTTGCAAACGCTGCTTGAGCCATTTCCGCTGCTAATTCAGTCTGCTTTTCTGGATCCTGTTTTGCTGCTTCGATTTTATCAGCAAACTTAAGACGCATGTATTCCAATACTCTCTCTTTCAATTCTTTTGCAGCAGCTTCCAACGCTTCTTGTCGTTTCTTTTTCCCAAAGAAGTGTGATTCAGCAGCGATACTAGCCTTAGCAAACCTCTCCCTAGCGATTTTAAGGTTAGCAGCAGCTTCATGCTCTTCTGGGCTCATCTCGGTTTTTTCAGCATCATCATGCTCATAACCAAGATATTTATCTCGCATAGCCTGTTCGTACAGTGTTAAGCCTTCTGGATTATCATCCTTCTTTGGTTTATCCACGTTAGGGATCGTCGTGCTAAACATATCTTTGTCTATTACGTTTTCACCTTTAACCCTAGTATATACATCGGGATTTACGGAGCTTGAGTATTTAGCAGCCCTCGCCTCGTCCTTCCGCTTATTTATAAGTATATCAAGAGGTGTAGGCTTGGGCGGTTCGATTTCAGCAGGATATTGACGACCGTCTGGTTTAGTGACAGATTTAGGGAGAGAAGGTTTAGGATAAACAGGATATTGACGACCGTCTGGTTTAGTGACAAATTTAGGGAGAGAAGATTTAGGATAAACAGGATATTCAGGAGTATTTCTCAGACCTTCCAATTGTTCCTCAGACATAGCAATTGGACTAGTGTCGCCCGATTCTACAGGAGCCTCAGGAGCGATTGTGCTGGATGTATCTGCCCGTTCGCCAGAATCCCTGCCGGTTACTACTCTCCAAGTAGATACTGCAACTTCTCCTAATTTTCGTGCAGCTTTTGTAAACAGATTATCTCTTTTTTCAGGAGACGGTTCTCCATTAGGATTAGGCTGAACTTTAGGTGTTTCGCTCATTTTGTGGTGGTTTCCTTTCGCCTTCTGTGCGCAGAATGGCAATAAACTTATGTATACTTAAGATACTATCATAAATACACAAAAAAGTCAATACTTAGAACAGTCTACCCCAGAGTTTTCTTCACTAATTCCCTAGTAAAGAACTCCAGCTTGTCGCCAATTTCTAAGGTCATCTTTTTCTTCGTCCTGAGGCTCAATCCACACATTTCGCCTTCAAAGACCTCTTTTGCCTCTTGTTGCTGACGTTGCACAGAAGAAACTTCCACTTCAGCAATTTGCTCTCCGCCACGCTTTACGCGCGCCAGCAAGTCCTTAGCGACTTTACCGCGTTTCACTTCACCACCGGCAATTACTTCTTCGCGCATCGTCCTAAACACGCCCTTAATTTCCAGCTCGCCAATTTCAGTTTCAACGATTTCCGGCGCTAGCAAAGCCTCCATTGAAGCCTTAGCGTCATCCAATAGTTCATAAATCACCTTAAAAATTCGCACTTCCACATGTTCACGCGCCGCTAATCGCTTAACTGCTGGTGGCAAATCGACATTAAAGCCATAAATCACCGTATTTTCACCGACCGCCAAATGAATATCGTTCTCGGAAATATTGCCAACACCAGTTCCAACAACATGAAGCTCAACTTCGCCATTCGTATCAATCAGCTTCAAACTATCAACCACAGACGTTACCGAACCCTGAACATCAGCCTTAACGATTACGTTAAATTCTTCCGCATCAAGCTTTCGATTCATCATCTTAAGAATATCTGCGCCAGTAACATTGGTTGTGGCTGCCATTTTCTCTTGTTCAATTTTAGCCTTTTGTGCCAAATTGCGAGCTTCTTTTTCACTCTTAGCAATCTCAAATCCATCACCAAATTGTGGCAATTCCTTAAATCCAGTCATATTCACTGGCATACTTGGACCGGCATCTTTAACGGTTTTACCACGGAAATCTTGAAGCGTTCGGACTCGCCCGTAAGCCGTCCCAGCAACCAGATAATGACCAGGTCTCAAATGACCATTCTCCACCAACAAGCCAACTACGGCACCACGACCAGTTTCCATGTGCGCCTCAATCACTAGACCTTCAGCCGGAACATCTTCATCTGCGCGCAAATCTTCCATATCCGCCACTAGTAAAACCATATCCAAAAGCTTATCTAAGTTCTGACCAGTTTTTGCGCTAACCTCAACCATCACAGTGTCGCCGCCCCATTCTTCAGGGTTCAAACCATGCTCAGATGCCAATTGGGTCTTTACCAGTTGCGGATTGGCTGCTTCTTTATCAATCTTATTAATTGCCACCACAATTTTAGCGTTAGCTGACCTGGCAAATCGAATAGCTTCAACAGTCTGAGGTTTAACTCCGTCGTCTGCCGCCACCACGATAATCACCACATCAGTCAGTGTAGCTCCGTGCTGTCTTAGCGCCGCAAAAGCCTCGTGACCTGGAGTGTCCAATAAAGTGATAGTTCGTCCGTTGCGCTGAGCTTGATAAGCGCTAATATGCTGAGTAATTCCTCCGGCTTCACTAGCCGCTGTTTTCTTATCAAGAATCGCATCTAGTAAACTCGTTTTACCGTGGTCAACATGTCCCATCACAGCCACAATTGGCGGACGAGGAACTGCCTTATCTGACAATTTGTGCGCATGATGATGAATTTCTGCTGAAACCGTCTTTCGCTTCAGCTGCACATCCAGCCCCAATTCTTCAACAATAATCTGTGCAGTCTCGAAATCTAGTCGCTGATTAATTGTCGCAGCGATTCCGTTCTTAAACAATTCACCAATCAGCGTAGTTACTGACAATCCCAGAGTTTCGGCCAACTCGCCAACCGTTACCGAATCCGCAATATTGACGATTTTTTCTGCCATAATAAGCTCCTCTCACCTCTGGGCGTAACTACGCTTCAGGGGATTTGTATTATTTTTTCTTTGATGATTTGCCGAGTGAAAGAGAAATCTTACGATTTTCCTTATCGATATCCAAAACTGTAAATTCTTTACGCTCGTTCAACGTAAATACCTTTTCAGGATCAGTACCGTCACCGCCAAGCTCTGACACGTGAACCAAAGCTTCAACCGCTGGGCTCAACTGTACGAATGCGCCAAATGGAGTAATTCGAGTTACAGTTCCCTCAACTTTCTCGCCAGGCTTAAATTGCTCAACTTCGTCCAACCATGGATCTTTGGTCAATTGTTTCATACTCAAGCTCAAGCGCTCTTTGTCGATTGCAATAATCTTAGCTTCGATAGTTTGACCAACTTTTACGTAGTCAGATGGGTTATTAACACGCTCCCAGCTAATTTCTGAGATGTGAATCAAACCTTCAATACCTTCAACGTTAACGAATACACCAAAGTCAACAACACCTGTAACAACACCTGTAACTGTGTCACCGATTGCCAACTTCTGGAATCGCTCTGCCAAGCCTTCTTTAACCGCCTCTTTTTCAGAGAAGATCAATTTGTTAGCTTTTCGGTCAGCGTCCAAGATTCGCGCTTTAATGTCCTTCTTTACCAAGCTATTCAATCGTTGCAAGATTTCGTCCTTGTCACTAGAGCCTACACGAGGATAGTGTTCAGCCGACAATTGCGATACTGGCAAGAATCCGCGAATACCTTCGTATTCGACCAGAAGTCCACCACGGTTAGCGTCGTATGGTACAACGGTGATGATTTCACCAGATTCCAATTTAGCCATAACTTCATCCCAACCACGATCTTTCGCAGCCTTGCGCAATGAAAGTAGCGAATAACCGTCTTCCAATTCGGTATCAATTACGCTAGCAATTACTGAATCGCCAACATTGTAGTTCTTTGAAAGGCTAACTTCGCGGCGTGGAACCAAGCCAACACCCAAAGGTCCTAAATCGATTAAAATTTCGTGCTTCTTTACTGATAAAACAGTACCGTCAACTGTTTCACCGACAGTAAGTTGTTTAACACTATCACCTGCTTGAGCCAGCAAGTCATCCATTGTAATTTTGGCATCTGCCATAAGTCTTCTAAAGACCCCTTCCTTAAAATTGATATTATTCTTCAGGGACATAATAAAAATATCCCCACAGATTATCACAATTATATCACAACAGATAGATAGAAGTCAAAGCTAGATAAGATAGCGAGATCGCTGATAAGCCACTGTTAAAAACACCAAAATACCAAAAGCCACTGCAGAAACAGCTACATCTTCTGGTCCAGTTTTTGGCAATCCTTTATCAGATTGCCTAGAAGGAGTAGAAGGAGCTGGCGTTGTAGATGATGGCGATTGTTGAGACTGAGAAGATTCAGATGTAGGAGTTGTCTTTTTCGACTCTTCAGTCTTCACGTCGGTTCGCGCCTCACCTCTTCCGCCTGACTGACTATTTGTTTTTTGATCTGCGGACTGCTGAGATGTGCTGTTGTTTTGTGAATTCTTATTGTTATTCTCTGATGCTACCAAATCGCTAGAAATTGGCGACCCATCTTGCGATAAATTATTCTGCCTAATTCCGTAAAGAACAGCCAAAGATATAGCCACTAAAATAGCACCTACTATTACAAAAACTCCAATTGATCCAGTCTGATTTACTCGCTTCATATTATATCTCCACTCAAATTTCCTTCATTATATCATAATGACCTCTTATAAGTAAAGCTGGTGATATAATAAGAATATGATTATTACGGTTGACACAGGTGGGACCAAAACATTAGTAGCCAGCTTTGACGAGGAAAAAAATCCTAAGCATATCATTAAATTCCCCACCCCTAAAAACGTAGACCAATATATTCAACGCATTGCCGATCAAATTCATCTGATTACGAACGATAAGCCAATTGACGCAATTTCTGTGGCCCTGCCAGGAGTAGTTAAAGACGGCGTGGCAGTGTGGTGTCAAAACCTCGGCTGGAAAAATCAACCTATCCGCGAGCTACTTTCCCGATATTTTCCTAATATACCAGTATTCATTGCAAATGACGCCAATATGGCAGGACTGGCAAGTATGCTCAGATTGTCCAAAACTCCCAGATGCGGTCTATACATCACCCTAGGAACCGGCGTTGGCACTTCCCTAATCCTGAATGGAAATCTACGTAAAGAGCTTAGCGACTGCGAGGGCGGACATATGTCTTTGAATTACAATGGCAAGATTACCACCTGGGAAGAAATTGCTGCGGGTAGGGTTTTACAGAGAATTTTTGGCGAATTATCATCAGACACACCCCTGGAAGTCTGGGAAGAGATTGCTAATAGGATAAAAGCTGGATTGCAACCCCTCATCGCCTTTACGCAACCGGATGTCGTTGTTATTGGCGGGAGCGTGGGAGTATTCACATCCTATTTTTCAGATATTTTAAGCGGTCTTCTGGCAGAAAACTTACCCGCCGCCATATCAGTGCCAAAAATAATCAGCGCCCCTAACCCAGAAGAAATTGTATTATACGGATGCTATGACAATGCCATCAGTCAGCTTGCCTCAAATTGAACACGATTTCCCAGAACTGCAATTCAATAAGGGTGAAGTATTTTCCTGGAACCCCAATTCGCAAACAGTCTATTACGAAAAATTAGATTCACAAGAAGACTTAGTGCAACTTTTACACGAAATCGCCCATGCTAAACTTGGTCATAAAAATTATCAATATGATGTCCAGTTGATCGAAATGGAAAGATCCGCCTGGGAATATGCCGTTGATACTTTGGCGCCAAAATACGACTTAACCATCAGTATGGACAACGACAATATCCAAGATTCTTTGGATAGCTACAGAGACTGGCTACACAAACGCAGTCTTTGCCCTCAGTGTGGCGCAGTTGGATTGCAGACGACCACCTCATCTTACAAGTGTATTAATTGCCACTCAGAATGGCGCGTAAATCAAGCAAAATCCTGCCAACTTAAAAGATATCAAATAAAATAAGCCTCTCATACGGAGGCTAATTTTAAGAGATTGGAGCGGTCTTATTCTGCAATTTTTTGTACTGTCTTCTTAGTACGGCGTGAAATGCGTCCGCCCTTAGCACCAGCGATACGAGCCAAAGCTGGATTTGCGGCAAAGCCACCAGTTCGACCATTTTTACCGCCCTTACGTCCGATTTTTGCGTAAAAATCTGGATCGCGAGCTAGATTTTTTTGAGCAGCCTTTAAGCCGCCAGCCTTTGTTCCTGCCATAGGAAGGTTTTCCTCCATTTTTAAAAAAGATTTCCACATAAATTTAAATGGAAACCCTCACCTTTATATATCACACATGATATGTGTTATGTTTATATGCTAGCATATTACTAATACTTTGTCAATATTTACATAAGTAGTTTTTTATTGTGAATAAAATATTGCATTTTACTGACGCGTTAGCTATACTAATAAAGTCAGTTACTGACGGCACCTGTTGGAGCTTTAGAAATTATGAGTTCCACCACAAAAAATTCTCGTTTTCTGCGAGATTCGAGAAGAAAAATATCCCATCACATAGAGGGATATTTTTTATTACAGATTTATTCTAAAACTCTCTTAATAGATTATCTATTCTAAGCTGAGATTCTTGTGTCAACTCATTTTGTAAACCAATCCAAGCGTTAATAGCCACAGTAAATTTATCCCTGGCTATAGTAAACTGGTCGCTGTCTTTCTTTTCGTTAGCCGACTTCAAATCACGCACAGCCAATAAAATAGCGTCTATTCTCTTCATCACTAACTTACATAAGCCAACCTCGTCTTCTCTGGATTCCAACCTCTTCTTTGCACCAGTCCATATTTTCTCCATAGCAATAAAGTCATTTTGCTTAGTCTTCGATAGATTATCTGACACCGTACGTATTTCACCGCTCAACTCCTTATCAAACTCCATAAAGCTGACAATCTTATCTATACTCTGTATAGTTCGGTTCATCTTCTCTACTGATTTATTGCATTCTTCCGAATACTTTTTAAATCTAGCATTAATGTTCTTCTGCCAAGATATAAAAAATACCACATCGCAGCTTTGGCGTTTATTTTTTAAATCAGCCAAATATTCGTTCAATTTTTCAGCGGATAATTTGTCTTTTTGCAAATTAATAAACAGCGAGCTCTCCATTTCATTAGCGTTTTTTGTTACGCTTTGAACGTTTTCCCAAGATTTCCAACTCATGAATCCATACGCCAATATCATTATCAGCATTATAAAACTCATGACAATAGCCAATTTAAGTGTGCGATAATTTTTTATCAATTTCATAGTTCTATCCCCAGCGTAGTTGACCATAATTCACTATCAAGCGGCCAAGGATTAAAAACACACCCCTGTAAATCAATTGACTGCTGCTGCATAACCGCCGCTGGATTATTAGCTCCAGAACAATTCAAATGCCCATGCCCCAACCAATGTCCAACTTCATGATTGATTACCATATGTCGATAATTACGAATATCACCACCCGCCTTATTCCACGCTGTAGTCGCGCCAGACCATCGATTATCATTGATAATGACAGAAGACCCGACTCGACAGCTCCAATCCGCGTCACAGCCTGATGAGAACGAGGACATTAACTCGGCTTGCGACAGAACTAAATTGAAGCTTCCACCCTCTTTTACCTCTTTAAAAATAATCCCCATACGCGCCCAGCCTCGATTGTCGTTTAAGGTTTCATTTACCTGTTTCGAGAATTCAGACAAATTTGATCGGACACTCCCCTTTGTTGATATTGTGTATGTGACTTCTTTTTTCATTCCAGAATTTGATTTTTTTGACGATTGAGATGCGGAGTGCCAATCTGGAGTCTGGATATCTGATACCTTAAAGCTGGATAGTGATGATGGAGATTTTATTTCAGAGAAAATTTTAGCACTAATCGCCTTCTTCGCATCACTCTTAGTCTCATTGGGTGCTGTTATATTAACCGTTGGCGTTAGGGCAACAGCAATCGCCATACCGCCAGTAGCCACCCTGCACACTATACACATACTTATATTCTATCACCCACCAAAATATACCACAAACATTTTAAGACAAAGAAGAAAGCCACCCT
>CAUQBM010000016.1:0-12003 GCA_963516705.1 uncultured Candidatus Saccharibacteria bacterium
GAGGGTTTATGAGGCAATATTTAGATGCATTGAAATACGTTCGTGATAACGGTGTGCAAAAAGGCGATCGTACGGGAACGGGAACGACGGAAATTTTTGGTATTCAGACGCGATATAATTTGGCGGACGGATTCCCGGCTATGACCACGAAGAAGTTGTATTTCAAAAGCGTCGCTCATGAGCTTTTATGGTTTCTTAAGGGCACGGGCAATATTGAATATTTGGCGCAAAACGGCGTTCATATTTGGGATGAGTGGCCATATAAAAATTACTTAGAAAAAACTGGTCAGAAAATACCGGAAATTAACGGCGACGAGTGGCGCGCTGGCATGAAGGAATTTATTGATAAGATTGCGAATGATCACGCGTTTGCTGAAGAATGGGGAAATTTGGGTCCTGTTTATGGTGTTCAATGGCGAAAATGGCCGGACGGGAAGGGCGGAACTATTGACCAGATTCAGAGCGCCATTGACATGATAAAGACGAATCCAGAGTCGCGTCGGAATATTGTGAGCGCGTGGAATGTGGCGGAAATTGATGACATCGTTCAAGCTGGCGGGCTGCCTCCGTGTCATACGATGTTTCAATTTAACGTAAGACCTGGTAAAAACGGCGAGAAGGACAAGCTGGATTTGGCGCTGACTCAGCGCTCAGCGGATATGTTCCTGGGTGTGCCGTTTAACATTGCCAGCTATGCGCTGCTTTTGTCGATTGTCGCTCAAGTTACCGACAAGCAACCTGGCGAGTTTGTCCACACCTTGAATAGTGCGCATATTTATAACAATCACCGCGCGCAAGTTGACGAGCAATTATCGCGCCGTCCGCTGCCACTACCGAAACTGTGGCTCAATCCAGACATCAAGAATATTGACGATTTCGTGATTGATGATATCCGTCTGGAGAATTATGAGTGCCATCCAGCGATTAAGGCGCCGATTGCGGTATAAGTTGATTGTGTCTGCCGACTGAAATGGCTATAATTTACTTTTTTCAGGAATTTTTCTTTTATACATTACAAAATCAAAATCGTAATTATTTTCATTATCTATTGAATGATGTACGCGACTTACTTCCCCCCACGCGTTCATATCTACCTCTGGGAAAAAAGTGTCAGCATTGGGAAATTCGGCGTCAATTTCCGTGGCGTAAATAGTGTCAATTTCTGGAATATCTAGCGCGTCTTTATAAACTTGCGAGCCGCCAATAATAAAAGTTGGATACCGCGATAAAGCCAGGGCGCTTTGTAAATTCATAGCCGTCAGGACTTTTTTGACGCCAGTTGGCTTGGATGAAATGACAATATTTTCTCTGTCTGGAAGTGGTCGCGAGCCAATTGACTCAAACGTTTTTCTGCCCATAATGACATTGCTGTTTCTCGTCAAGCGCTTAAAATTCACCAAGTCGGCCGGCAAACTCCGCCCCCACGGCATATCGCCATTTTGTCCGATGGCGCGGTTTTTATCGTAAGCTACAATAATGGCTTTTTCCATAATCTCAGTTTAACATGCTGTAAAATTTACCGAAAGCTTGATAGAAATGCGTAAACTTGCCATAATAAGATTTGGTAGAAAAATCACGCAATGGGAGGTGTTTAGTGAGCGTGTACTCAAATAAAGATATATTGGCGGCGATTGAAGACGGGACAATTGTCTGTACGCCGTTCAACCCAAAAAATGTATCGGAAGCCAGCTTAGATTTTACGCTAGGCTTTAATTTTTATAAACAGGAATATGATGATATTTCGCGAGTTTATAATCCGTTTGACGAGTCTGATGTCAATCGATACTTCAAGGGTCCACTTAAGGCGATTCCGCACTCCGAATGGTGTGAGCGGCACGGTTTTCGGGAATTTAAGAATATTCCGCCAGATCATCCGATTATCGTTTTGAAGCCTGGTGAGCGAATTTTGGCGCATACGCACGAATTTGTTGGAATTCGGACGCATGGCGGCGCGGCTGAGGTGAAAAGTCGTAGCTCTTGGGGGCGAAACGGCGTGGCAGTGTGTTTTGATGCTGGCTGGGTTGATCCGGGATATATCAATCGAATTACACTTGAGATTTACAATTTGAATAAACACGAGAGCGTAGTTTTGCCTGTCGGTGAGAGAATTGGGCAATTGATTTTTCATCACACTGGTCAGGTTGATGGTGGATATGCTAGTGGACGCGGCGGAATGAGCGGCAAATATCAGCACACTGACGATTTGGACGAATTGATAAAAACTTGGCGTCCAGAAATGATGTTGCCGCGGGCGTTTAAGGATCGTCGGCATAAACCGATGGAAATTTCGGGTCTAAGCGAGGGGGTTCTATAATGATGGCAGGTTCAATGTTCCGTTGGCGGACAAAAGAAAAAGAATATAAGAATCATAAGAAAAGTAATAGATCTGAAAGTTGCGACTTTTGTCAATTGGTAAAACAGCACACTAGTCAAGTCGTAGAAGAAACACAGCATTGCCTAATCATTAAAAATCGATTTGGCTATGATTTTTGGGACGGCTGCGGCGTGGACGACCATTTGATGGTGATACCGAAACGGCATGTAGATTCATTGGCAAATTTGAGCGACGAGGAAAAAATTGACTATATGAATCAGGTTGCTAGGTTTGAATCTAGTGGCTATTCAATTTACGCTCGCGCCCAAGGCAGCAAAACCAAGTCGATGATACATCAGCATACTCACTTGATAAAAATTGATGGCAAAACGAAAAAATGGATGGTATTTCTACGGAAGCCGCACATTGTAATTACGAGGTGATGATGAGCGACGCGGGAAAATATATAGTTATCGAAGGTAATGACGGGACGGGCAAATCAACGCAGGTCGCGAAATTGGCGGAATATTTTCGGTCAATCGGGCGAACGGTTTGCGTGATTGAAGAGCCGGGAAGCGATGATCCGGAAAAATCAACTCCGATAGCAAATGAACTTCGGAAAATGATTAAAAATGGCGATCTGGCTCGCTCTGCGGCGGTGAATGTGGCACTATTTTCTGCAGCTCGGCGTGAATTATGGCGAGAAAAAATTCAGCCCGCATTGGAGCGTGGAGAAATTGTTTTGAGCGCGAGGAATTATATTTCAACGCTGGTTTATCAGGGGCGAGGCGAAGGCTACGACGAGTCGGAAATTCTGCGATTGACAGAATTATTCACCGATGAAAAATACTTGAAGCCAGACGTTATGGTTATTTTGAGTTTGAGCCGTGAAAAGCGGGAAGAGCGAATTTCTATGCGTGGCGAGCCGAAAAATCCCGACACTTTTGAGTCGCGCGGGCAAGATTTTCAGAAAAAAGTCGACGATGGATATTTGGAGATTGCCGAGGCATATGGAATTCCGGTAGTTTCAGCGGATGGGACGATTGACGAAGTTCATGATATGTTGATTGATAATATTGAAAAACACTAGTAAAACCCCTTGATTTTATTGACACTTTTCGTCATAATGAGTAGTTATAGAAGTAGTGTATTCATGGCGGGTGAAAATTGCGAGTAGGCAAATCGTGATTTTGGGCTATGAATTAGAGATCTTCACGGCCGTCTATTAACCACTAATTAAAGCGAGGAGTGTTTACGCCTGTGGCAAAAAAACCAACCACAAGTAGCGAGCGCGTCTATTTCACCTCTGGTGATAATGCCCTGCCGCTACCAAACTTAATCGCTCACCAAAAAGATTCTTGGCGCTGGTTCGTCGAAGAAGGTTTGAGTGAGATATTTTCAGAAATTAATCCAATTGACGACTACACTGGTCAGAAGTTGTCATTAAAGTTCGGCAAATATTATTTTGGCGAGCCAAAAAACACTGACCAATTTGCCAAGGAAAACAACTTGACATTTGAAGCTCCGCTGCACGCAACAGTTGAATTGACAAACAAGACAACCGGCGTAGTTGAAGAGCAGGAAATTTACCTCGGTGAATATCCATGGATGACTGAGCGCGGTACGTTCGTTATCAACGGTACGGAGCGTGTAGTTGTTAGCCAGTTGATTCGCTCTGCTGGTGTTTTCTTCACTGCTGAAACAATAGCGGGACGCAATTACTACGGCGCGAAAATCATTCCAGGACGTGGAGCTTGGATGGAATTTGAGACGGCTTCTAACGGCGCGATTTACGTAAAAATTGACCGCCGCCGCAAGATGCCAGCAACGACTTTGTTGCGCGCTTTGGGCTATCCAAAGACTAGCGAAATTAAGGAATTGTTCGCCGATATTGATACTGGCGACGTAAAATACATTGACGAAACTTTGGACAAGGATACTTCTCGTGGTGCAAACGAGGCGTTGATTGAGGTTTATCGTCGGTTGCGTCCAGGCGATTTGGCGACAGTTGATAATGCTCGTCAGATGATTGAGCGAATGTTCTTTGACTTTAAGCGGTTTGATTATTCGCGGGTTGGTCGTTATAAATTGAACCAACGCTTGGGTCTGGATGTTGCTAATACGGCTGAAAATCGCACATTGCAGATGAGCGATTTGGTGGCGATTTTGCGTGAAGTTATTCGCTTGAACAATACGCAAGAGCCAGCTGACGACATTGACGCATTAAGCAACCGTCGAGTTCGCTTGGTTGGCGAATTGATTGCCCGACAATTCCGCGTTGGTATGCTTCGAATGCAGCGCAATGCGATGGATCGTATGAGCGTGGCTGATTTGGAAAGTGTTAGCCCAAGCCAATTGATCAACGCACGTCCAATTGTTGCAGCAGTTCGTGAGTTCTTTACTTCAAGCCAGTTGTCTCAGTTGCTTGACGAGGTTAATCCATTGTCAGAATTGAGCCACAAGCGACGCTTGAGCTCGACTGGTCCTGGTGGTTTGACTCGTGAGCGCGCTGGATTTGAGGTTCGCGATGCCCACCCAACTCACTATGGTCGTATCTGTTCAGTGGAAACGCCAGAAGGTGCGAATATCGGTTTGGTTCTAAACTTGGCGGCTTACGCGCGTGTTAATGAGTATGGATTTATTGAGACTCCATATCTTCGCGTAAAAGACGGTAAGGTGACCGACGAGCTTGTTTACTTGGATGCTTCACAGGAAATTGGTGAGGTTATTGCTGATGCTGGTGAAGCTCTTAACGAAGACGGAACCTTCCGCGACGAGCGTGTTAACGCCCGCAGCAATATGCAACCATCACAAGTTGATGCCAACCAAGTTACATTCATGGACGCAGCCCACCGTCAGATTCTAGGTTCAACTGCAGCGTTGGTTCCGTTTATTGAAAAGACTCGTGTTGACCGCGCTTTGACTGGTTCAAATATGCAACGCCAGGCGGTTCCTCTATTGTGTCCAGAATCCGCAACTGTTGGTACTGGAATTGAAAAGGCCGTGGCCGAGAATAGTGGTCACTTGATTCAGGCTAGCGCCGACGGCGAAGTCGTTCGTGCTGATGCCGACGAAGTTCACGTTAAATATGCTGACGGCGTAAAGATTTATACGTTGAAGCATTTCGTGAAGAATAATGACGATCGTTGCTACAACCAAAAAGTCTGCGTTGAGCGTGGCGACAAGGTAAAGAAGGGCGACATTCTGATTGAAGGTGCCTCAATTGCTGGCGGTGAAATTGCCCTAGGTAAAAACCTTCTGGTTGCCTTCATGCCATGGGGTGGCTACAACATGGAAGACGCGATTATTATGAGTCGTCGTTTGGTTGAAGATGATCGATTGACAAGCATCAACATTAAGGATTACACCGTTGAGGTTCGCGAGACGAAGCTTGGTCCAGAGATTGTGACGCGCGATATTCCAAACGTTTCCGAGGAAAGTTTGCGTCACTTGGACGAGAACGGAATTGTTCAAATTGGTTCCGAGGTTAAGGCTGGCGATGTTTTGGTCGGTAAGATTACGCCAAAGGGCGAGCAGGAATTGAGCTCTGAGGAGCGTTTGCTTCGCGCCATCTTCGGTGAAAAGGCTAAGGACGTTCGCGATACATCACAGCGTATGAATAACGCGGGCGGCGGTAAAGTTGTTGGCGTTAAGATCTTTAGTCGTGAAAATGGTCACGAGTTGAAGGCTGGCGTTTTGATGCAAATTCAGATCTTTGTTGCGCAATTACGAAAGATTGGCGTTGGTGATAAGATGGCTGGACGCTTCGGTAACAAGGGTGTTGTGGCGAAAGTTCTTCCTGTTGAAGATATGCCATTCCTAGAGGACGGTACGCCGGTTGACGTAGTTTTGAACCCACTTGGTGTGCCGAGCCGCATGAACCTTGGTCAGATTTTTGAAACTCACCTTGGTATGGCGGCGCGAGCATTAGGTTACCGCGTAGCAACTCCGTCATTTAACGGTGTTCCGAGTGAGAAGATTTCCGATGAGCTAGAAAAAGCTGGTTTGGCGCGTGACGGTAAGAGTCAATTGTTTGACGGTCGTACCGGTGAACCGTTTGAGGAGCGAACAACAGTTGGTGTGATGCACATGATTAAGTTGCACCACATGGTTTCTGACAAGATTCACGCCCGTTCAACTGGTCCATACACGATGGTTACTCAGCAGCCGCTTGGTGGTAAGGCGCAAAACGGCGGTCAGCGCTTTGGTGAAATGGAGGTTTGGGCATTGGAAGCTTACGGTGCCGCTGCAACCCTACAGGAAATGCTGACAATTAAGTCCGACGACGTTTACGGTCGAGCAAAGGCTTACGAGTCAATCATTAAGGATGAGCCGATTGTTGGTCCAAAACTTCCAGAGTCCTTCAACGTGTTGGTTAAGGAGCTTCAAGGTTTGGGTCTTCGAGTTGATTTGGTTGACGACGAGGCAACAGTTGATGCTGAGCACGTTATTGCTTCAAGTGGCCCAGAAGACAAAACCGTTGCCGCTGACAATGAGGAAGAAGAAACATACTTGGACGAATCAGACGACATCGGTGAAATTGACGATGGCATGAGCGTGCAAGATATTGATGAAGTAGAAGAAATAAAGGAGGACGCGTAAGATGGCAAATTCTGCATTTAACGCAACGGGCATCAGCGATTTTGACGCGGTTCGTTTGGCGGTAGCTAGCCCAGAAGACATTCTGAAATGGAGCTACGGCGAAGTTTTGAAGCCAGAGACAATTAACTATCGCACACAAAAGCCAGAACGCGACGGATTGTTCTGTGAGCGAATCTTTGGTCCAGTTAAGGATATCAATCCACACGACTCAAAGCTTAAGGGCGTACGTTCACGCGAAGCTGCTGTCGATAAGAATGGCGAATTGGTTACTAAATCAATCGTTCGCCGTGAGCGAATGGGCCACATTCAATTGGCAGTGCCTGTAGCGCACATTTGGTTTATGCGCGGCACTCCAAGCGCAATGAGCCAGCTGCTTGGTATGACGGTTCGCAATATTGAGAAAATCGTTTACTTTGCAACTTACGTTATCTTAAACGTTGACGAAGCAACTCGCGATCAATATTTGGCAGATTTGGAAGCGGAAACTGATTTGGCTCGTAAGGCTATCAAAATTCGCTACGAAAAAATGGCTGAAGAAGATGGCGCTGACGTTAAGCAACTAGCTAAAGAGCAGAGTCGTGAAGTCGAGGAATTGGAAGAATCTTACGTTGGTAAGAAATCTCAATTGGAGAGCTTAAACAGGGGTGCTTTGATCTCAGAGAGCGAATATCGCAACTTGCCAGAAGAATACGACGAATTGATTGAAGTTGGCATGGGTGCCAGCGCAGTCAAGGAACTATTGGACAATATCGACCTACCAAAGCTTATTGCTGAATTGACAGAGGAAGTTGAAACCGCAAAAGGTCAACGACAGAAGAAGTTGCTAAAGCGCTTGAAGATGCTTGAAAGTATGGAATCTGCTGGCATTAAGCCGTCAAGCCTATGCATGACCGTTCTGCCGGTGATTCCTCCGGATCTTCGTCCAATGGTGGCGTTGTCTGGTGGCCGATTTGCGACATCTGACTTGAACGATTTGTATCGCCGAATTATCAACCGAAACAACCGCTTGAAGAAGTTGATTGAGCTTAACGCGCCAGAAGTTATTCAGCGCAATGAAAAGCGTATGCTTCAGGAAGCTGTTGACGCTTTGATCGATAATTCAGCATCACGCGGTCGCGCAGTTAGCTCGACTGGTGGTCGCCGCAGCTTGAAGAGCTTGAGCGATATGCTAAAGGGTAAGCAAGGTCGCTTCCGCCAGAACCTTCTTGGTAAGCGTGTTGACTATTCTGGTCGCTCGGTTATCGTGGTTGGTCCAAAATTGAAGATTAACCAATGTGGTTTGCCAAAGCAAATGGCGCTGGAATTGTTCAAGCCGTTCGTGATTAGCTGGCTGATTAAGAACGAATTTGCGCACAATATTCGCTCGGCTTCACGTCTGATTGAGGCTGGCGAGGCAGTGGTTTGGGACGCACTTGATTCAGCAATTGAAGGAAAGTATGTGCTGCTTAACCGTGCACCAAGTTTGCACCGTTTGTCAATTCAAGCCTTCCAGCCAGTTTTGGTTGAAGGAAAAGCTATTCAGTTGCACCCGTTAGTTTGTGCCGGATTTAACGCCGACTTCGACGGTGACCAGATGGCTGTTCACTTGCCACTATCAAAAGAGGCTCAGGCTGAAGCTCGTGAATTGATGAGCGCAACTGCTAACTTGTTGAAGCCTGCCGATGGTGCGCCAGTGCTGCACATTTCGCAGGATATCGTGCTTGGTAACTATTACTTGACTTACGACAAGCCACAAGCTCAGACTGACAAGGTCAAGACTTACAGCTCTGTTTATGAAGCAGAAATGGCTTACGACAATGGCGTAATTCACTTGCAGACCCCAATTCGCATCTTTGCGAAAGGTAAAATGCGTGAAACAACTTTGGGTCGCGTCTTCTTCAATGAGATTCTGCCTGAAGATTTCCCATATGATAACAATGTCCAGACTAAAAAGCAGCTTAAGAAGGTGTTGGCACAAATCTTCAACAAGTATGGCGCCGAGGAAACCGCTAAGATTGCAGACCGCATGAAGGGTCAAGCCTTCCGCTTTGCTACGGTTGCGGCTGTGTCGACTGGTATGACCGACTACGTCCACTTCGAGGAAATCCCTCAGTTTGTGGCTGAAGGTGATGCTAAGGCGGCTTTGATTTCTGAACAATTCGACCAAGGTTTGATTACTGAGGAAGAGCGATACAACTTGACGGTTAGCGCATGGCGAAACGTCGACAATAAGATTACGGCATTCCTGAAAGACCAATTGGCGCATATGGACACCAGTATTTCTATGATGGTCAACTCTGGTGCTCGTGGTGATATTTCCAACGTGAAGTTGGCGAGCGCGATGATTGGTGTTCAGATGGACGCAACCAACCATGAGATTGAACTTCCAATCCGCAGCTCGTACACCGGAGGTTTGTCTAGCCTTGAAGCCTTTATCGCAACTCGTGGTGCACGTAAGGGTCTTATTGACACGGCGCTTAAGACTGCTGACTCGGGTTACTTGACTCGTCGTTTGGTTGACGTTGCACAAGACGTCTTTACCGTTGAAGATACTGATGGCGACGATGAAGGTTACGCAATTTACCGATCAGAAACCGAAGAGACGATGATTGACTTTTCGAACCGTTTGGCTGGTCGTTATGCTGCTGAAACAATTCCAGGTCACGTCAATAAGAACGAATTGATCACGCGTGAAATCGCAGATTCAATTGATGACGACGAAAGTATTGAAAGCGTTAAGATTCAGTCCGTATTGTCAACAAACAACCTTAACGGTATTCCGCAGCGAAGCTACGGTATTGATATGTCGACTGGTAAATTGGTTGGCAATCATCAGCCAGTTGGTGTTATCGCCGCTCAGTCAGTCGGTGAGCCAGGTACTCAGTTGACGCTTCGTACCTTCCACAACTCTGGTGTTGCTGGTGGCGACATTACCCAAGGTTTGCCTCGCGTTGAAGAATTGTTTGAAGCGCGCACACCAAAAGGTCAAGCATTCATTACGGAAGTTGCTGGTTTGGTTGACGTTTGGGAAGATGGCAAGAAATATATCGTTCAAATTACACCAGAATCTGGCAAGGTTGAGCGTTTGCCATTGGAGGGACGAACTGTTGTGGTTAAGGCTGGCTCAAACGTTAAGGCTGGCGATGTCTTGGCGACTGGCGAGAGCGACACTCGACCTTTGATTGCGCCATTTGACGGTGTGATTGAGTCGGCTGAGGATACTTTGGTGATTGCGGCAGAGGCTGCTTCGCCAACTCGTTATGAAATCCCAGGCAATATGCAGCTAGTCGTTAAGGCAAACGATATTGTTGAAGCTGGTGATCGATTGACGGCTGGATCGTTGAACTTGCACGATTTGATGCGACTTAAGGGTGTTGAGGCAACTCAGCGCTACATCATCAACGAAGTTCTGCGAATCTACGCTGCTCAGGGTCAGGACGTGGCTGACAAACACTTGGAGATTATTGTTCGCCAAATGTTTAGCCGCGTGCAAATCGAAGATGCTGGTGATAGCGAATTCGTGACTGGCGATATCGTTTCTAAGGCCGCTGTGGTCAATGCGAATAAGCAATTGGCTGCTGAAGGCAAGAACTTGATTAGCTACACACAATTGCTACTCGGTATCACAAAGGTGTCAATCTGGAGCGACTCATGGCTATCAGCCGCATCCTTCCAGGATACTACTCGCGTCTTGATTAACGCTGCCGTATCTGGTCGAGCTGACCACTTGCACGGTTTGAAGGAAAACGTCATCATCGGCCGCAAGATTCCAGTAGGAACTGGCGCTGTTGAAGAAGATGAAGAATTCGAAACACCGAGCGAAGACGAATTCGTCGAAGAGGAAGTTGCTGCTTAATAAGTAGGCTTCGTAACTACAGAAACCGCCTCAATTCCGGGGCGGTTTTCTATTGATTATTTACAAGAAAGGTTGTATAATACGCATACACTAAATGAAGATGAAATGTTCAGATTGATTGTTAAGAAATGGAGATTCGATTGTGAGCGAATTATTTATAGCCAAGACTATGCCTGAAGAGGATTGGAGCCAGGTGTCAAAGCCAAATGGCTGGGACGATGTTGCTTACGGGCGAATCATAACGGATAACAATCTGGGTGTTTATGTAGCCGATGCTCGTCAAGGAGATACTAACGGGAAAGCTACGATAATCTTGCCCCAGTGGTCTGATGGCACGCTACATAATCCATTGTCTCAGGAGCGGGCAAAAGCCACCGCAGCTATAGAGGGTGGTGTGGTGCTATATGTAGATAACCCAGGTGTCGAAATTGATCTTCCGAATATGAGTGAAGATGTAAAGCAAGCACTTCTGTCGGGGGATTTTAAGCCTGGCGCCATAAAACAGTGGGATGCTATTGCTCAAGGATTGGATTATGCTGGTCTGGATTTTGATTCAGTTAGTCGTGTTCTGGGGGCGTCGCTTGGAGCTCACGTTGCGTCGGCTATTGCGTATACCGCACCGGAAGAAGTTCATCTGGAGCGGCTGGACTTATGGGAGACGGCTGGTCTTGATGAAAAGAATAATTTTTTACGGTTTGTTGCTAATTTTTTGGTGCACGGCGGTGACGGGTATGCGGATATATTGAAAAATAATCCCGAATGGGTTGCTTATTTAAGAAAAATTAATGGCGCGAAGGAATTGGCTGAAATTGCGATTCGTCGAACGGCTGGATTGTTTTATTATCCGTGGGCTATTAATCGTCATGATATCGGAAATACGATTATTGAGGCTAAGAATAGAAAAAACCCAGCAATTGACGGAGATACTGCTTTAACTATCTTAAACGGCACAGAAAGTAAAGTCAGTCCAAGCGAATTAAATAATCGCTTAGCAACGCAACTGGCGCTGAATGGATTTCGTCGAGTTGTTAGACTGATGTCTGAAGGTGGCGTGCATGCGTCGCAGGATAATATCGGATGGTGGACGGAGACGGAGCGATATTCTGAGCCTGAAGCTGTGTAGTTATCCTGTGTTTTTGTAGACAAAATCCTTATATTCTGGGTAGATATTTGCCGTCAAGTGTGTTATAATTCTTCTCAGAGTTTCCTCTTTTCGGAGTGTGCGGTGGTTTGAATGTGTACAGACTGCAAT
>CAUQBM010000017.1:0-8785 GCA_963516705.1 uncultured Candidatus Saccharibacteria bacterium
CCAGAAATAATAGCACTGACCAAATGTGAAGGCTTGGATGATGAGATTATTGCTATGCAGTCGACTGCCCTTCAAAAAGTAGCTAATGGCGCGCCGGTCGTGGCGATTTCTTCCCAGACGCACGACGGAGTGACTGAGCTTCTACGAATGTTGCGCGATGAAGTTGCTAAATATCGAGAGCGTGAAGCTGAGGTTGTTGATGAAAAAGAGGAAGATTTGCCGACAATTTCGTTGGACGATCAGGTTGTTTCTGATGCTTGGTCTGTAAGGCGTGTTTCTGACGCTGAATCTAATGAGACTGACGATGAAGATGAGAATATTGAGTTTATTGTTACGGGCGCTAAGATTGAAAAATTTGCTCGTCGGACTAATTTTGATCAGTTTGAGTCTGTTAATCGCTTACGAGATATTATGCGAAAAATGGGAATTACTCACGAATTGTTGCGTCAAGGGGCGATTGGCAAAAGCTTGATTCAGATTGGCGAATCTATGCCGTTTACATTGGTTGAGCAATAGATTCTGTTGGTATAAATTAGCGTGAGCTTGATGATATAATATAAATATGGCGCAAACATTTTTCTTCTATGATCTTGAAACTAGTGGTCTTAATCCTCGACAAGATCGAATTATGCAATTTGCCGGTCAGCGAACCGATATGGATTTGCAGCCGATTGGCGAACCATATAATATTCTCGTGACGCTAAATGACGATACGCTGCCGAGTCCTGATGCGTTGATGGTGACGGGCATAACACCGCAAAAAACTGTCGAAGAAGGCTATACTGAGGCTCAATTTGCGCGTATGTTAAGCGAGGAAATATTTACACCTGATACGATTGCCGTTGGATTTAATAATATCCGTTTTGACGACGAGTTTATTCGTCATTTGTTTTGGCGGAATTTTTACGATCCATACGAGTGGACTTGGAAAGACGGTCGATCCAGATGGGATTTGTTGGATGTGGTGCGCTTAACCAGGGCGCTTCGACCCGAGGGAATTGAATGGCCAATTGACGACAAAGGTGAGCCGAGTAACCGCTTGGAGCTCATCACGAAAGCTAATGGTATAGAACACGAAAACGCCCATGACGCGCTGGCAGACGTGACGGCGTTAATCGCTGTGACTAAATTGATTAAGCAGAATCAGCCGCAAATGTATGACTATTTGCTAAAGATGCGCGATAAGAAATTGGTACAGAAACTGGTGAATGTCGATGATAAAAAACCTTTTGTTTATGCAAGCGGTCGTTATGATAAAGAATTCGCCAAAACGACCGTGGCATTTCCGCTAACTACGAGCCGAAATGGTGGCGTGATCGTTTACGATTTGCGCTATGATCCGACGCCGTTTGTTGATCTGAGCGTTGAGGAATTGTCGGCAAAGATATTTGCAACGTGGGAAGAAAGGCAAGCTGAGGATTTCGTTAAATTGCCAGTTAAGGAATTACAATATAATCGCTGTCCGGCAGTTTCGCCACTTGGCGTGTTGACTCAGGGCGATGGCTGGAAGAAAATTTCTCTGGATGCGGAAACTGTACAGAAGCACCAAGATATTTTACTTTCTCATCCAGATTTTGCCGAAAGGCTGCGTAGTATATTTGAGAATAGGCCAGAGTTTAAGAAAATGACCGACCCAGAAGCGCAATTATACGATGGTTTTTTGGATAATAGTGATCGAGTTCGTGTTGAAGCTGTGCGCAATGCTGGTGAGCGCGAGTTGGCTGATTTTCATCCGGATTTCCAGGATGAGCGATTATCGCCACTATTGTTGCATTATAAAGCGCGAAGTTTTCCTAATTTGCTTAGTGAAGATGAGTTGCGACAATGGGAAGAATGGCGCACTGAGCATTTACAGACGCAACTGCCGCAATTTATGAAATCTTTGCAGCGATTGGCGCCTAGTGCGACTGATGAACAGCAGTTTATTTTGCAAGAATTGCAATTATGGCTGGAGTCTGTTCTGCCTTCTGTTGACGCTTGAAATGAGGTTATGCTAAAATCAGAAAGATGGTTTCGCATAGGAAAACAAAAAATGGAGGAGCGGATGTTAATTAAGAACAGAAAGCGCGTAGTATACAGAGGGATGCTGTCCTTAGTATTTGTGTTTGCATTATCAGCATTGGCAGTTCTACCGCCTTTGGTTAGAGCGGAGGAATCGCCTAAGTATACGTGGAAGGATGTAACCGTACCAGGAGATGATGAATTTAGGGAAGCGATTATTAGTCCAGACGGGTCAAAACTTTTTGTCCTGCGAGAAGATACTAATACTGGCGATATAAAATTGTTAATCTCTGCGGATAATGGTGCAAGTTGGAATAGCTTTGCGATGCCAGACTCTGCGAATAGATTGCTAGTAAATACAGACGGGTCTAAGATGATTGTGAATGGTCGGCATGGAGAAAACTCTTTTTATATGTCAACTGATGGTGGTCGCAACTGGATAAAGTCTAGCAATGTAGACCCCGGCAATAATCATTTATTTATGAGCCCAGATGGCTCCACTCTAGCTAGGTGTGGAGATGACGGTGAAACTCCTCCGCTTTATGTTTCTACTGACGATGGTCAAACTTGGACGCAGAAGGGTAATGTTTGTCCTGAGCGCATACTTGACGGTGGAAAGATGATTGCGATAGATGGGACTCCTAGTGTAGTAAAGAGGTCTGATGATTACGGATTGACCTGGACGGACGCTGGAACTCGTGTCATCCACGATACAACCCTCATGTCCATCAGTACTAACGGTAATAGTCTATTTGATGGTCACAAAATTTCATTAGATGGTGGTGCCAGCTGGGCGCCCATTCCTGCTGAAGTTCCGACTCAGAAGGTGGATGATTATATTACGCAGACAGGAGTTAGCGATGACGGCAAGAGGCTGTTTGTCTACGTTCGACCAGCCGTCATGGATGCTTCAAATTTGCCGTATATTGTAATGTCAGTAGACGGCGGTAAAACCTGGACGTCGCAGGGTGATAATGAGGCTGGTTTTGGTAGCGTTTATTCGTCTTCGTCGGCGTCCAGAATGTTCGCAATGTTCTACGATATGACAACGGGCGCGGCTTATTATCGCCTAGCAACTCTACCGACACCTCCGCCTGTAACTCCTGGCGGTACCGGCTCGGGCGCGGGCGGAACTACCACTCCATCAACTCCCGCCACCCCATCCACGGGCTCTTCATCTTCAGGTGCTTCAATCGCCGCAACAACAACATCATCCACTTCCAGTAAAAAACCAGAAAAATTATCGTCAAAAAACCTTGCTGAAACAGGAAACTCTATTTGGCTAGTTAGTGGATTAGCTGTTATTGCCGTTGTAGCTGGCGGATTAGCCCTAAGAAAACGACCGTAAAATTAACTCATAGATGGAGCGAGCTTTTGTGCTTCGACTTCATGATCAGGCTTGCTCTTTTTCGTACTGGAAAGTAGATAAATTGATAATAAAATAAGTTCGCTTTTTTGGTTTGGTGTAAAATAACGGATTTTTCTGTTGATTCGTCGTTGCGCGATTTCGCCGGCAATGTCAATGAACTTCCAAAACAGGACAGAAAGTGATTCTCTGAGGATGATTGCCAACGGTACGATAATTGCCCAGAAAATAACCATTAAAATTGCGGGCAGACTGATGTTTGTGAAGGGGATTTTTCCTAGAAAAAAGAAGAAAAATAGCTGGTCGATCACAAAAGGCGCGAGTAGTATCGCTCCGAGTGTTATAACTAAGTAAATGCCCAGCTTTCTCATAGATCTAACTGTAGCAAATAAGATATTGACTTGCAATCATAAGCGTAATATGTTTTAACTCTGATTTGCGTCGATATTTGGACTGGAAAAAATTGTCAAAAACCTGTATAATATAGCGGTTATGACAGAGGTAATTCGTGTTAAAGGTGCTCGTGAGCACAATCTGAAAAATGTAGATATTGAGATTCCGCGAGATCAGCTGGTGGTGATTACTGGGCTTAGTGGTTCTGGGAAATCCAGCCTGGCATTTGATACGATTTACGCCGAAGGTCAGCGCCGCTATATGGAGAGCCTCAATTCTTATGCGCGCCAGTTTTTGGGGACGATGGATAAGCCTGATGTTGATTCGATTGAAGGGCTTAGCCCGGCGATTTCAATTGATCAGAAGTCGACCAGCCGCAATCCGCGTTCGACCGTGGCTACGGTTACGGAAATTTATGATTATCTGAGGCTTTTGTTCGCACGAATTGGCGTGCCACATTGTCCGATTTGTGGCAATGAAGTGACGCGTCGCACGACTGAGGTGATTATTGACGAGATTTTGCGACAATTTGTCGATAAGCGAATTTTGCTATTGGCGCCAATTGTTAAGAATAAAAAAGGTGAGTTTGCGCATATTCCGGAGCAATATCAGCGACTTGGTTATGCCAGGGTTCGCGTGGACGGCGTGGTGTACGCGCTGGATGAATTTCCAGAGCTGCAAAAAAGTTACAAGCATAACATCGAGCTGGTGGTTGATAGGCTGGCGTTGACGGCGGAAATGCGATCTCGACTAAGTCAGAGCGTTGAGCAAGCGCTGGACTTAGGTCAGGGAGTTATCGAGGTTTTGGACGCGGATAGTGATGAAGTGAAGACATTTTCGCAGAGATACGCTTGTGTTGATCATCCTGATGTTGATATTCCAGAGCTGGAGCCGCGACTGTTTAGTTTTAACGCGCCGCAGGGAGCTTGTCCTGCGTGTACAGGTTTGGGGTCGAGGCTGGAGGTTGATCCAGAATTGGTCTTTAATAACAATTTGACAATTTCCGAAGGCGCAATTCGACCTTATAATCGAATGAATTCTGACGCTTGGAATATGAAGCGATTGGCGTCTGTTGCTGAAGCTCACGGATTTAGCTTGAAAGTTCCCGTAGGCAAGCTTTCTGATGATGCTAAACATAAAATATTATACGGAACTGGCGACCAAAAATATCGCGTTGATTTGGGTGGCGGTCGACATTATGATACGACTTATGAGGGTGTTATTCCTAATCTGGAGCGACGCTGGAAAGAAACTGATAGTGATTTTATGCGACGAGATATTGAGCGATTTATGCGCGAGAGGGATTGTTATGCCTGTAAAGGTGCGCGCCTGAAACCTGTGGTTTTGGCGGTGACAGTTCATGAGTTGAATATCGTTGATGTGTGCGATTTGAGTGTTGATGACGCGTTGGATTTGTTCGACAATAAGCTTCAATTGACCGAACAAGAAATGACGATTGCTCGCTTGATTGTGAAGGAAATTAAATCTCGTTTGGCGTTTATGAGTAATGTTGGGCTGAACTATTTGGAACTAAGTCGAGCGGCTAATACGCTTAGTGGCGGTGAGGCGCAGCGAATTCGCTTGGCGACGCAAATTGGTGCTGGGCTTCAGGGTGTGTTGTATGTGCTGGACGAGCCGTCAATTGGACTTCATCAACGTGACAACGACAAGTTGATTGATATGCTGAAGCGCCTTCGTGATTTGGGCAATTCTGTGCTGGTGGTTGAGCATGACGAGGACACGATTCGCCAGAGTGATTTTCTGGTTGATATGGGTCCAGGAGCTGGTGTGAATGGCGGTCAAGTAGTAGCAATGGGAACGCCTGAAATTGTTGCGAAAAATGAGAACAGTATAACGGGTCGCTATTTATCTGGGGCGGAAAAAATTGCCGTTCCGAAAAAGCGTCGCAAAGTCGTGAAAGATAGAAAGCTGATTGTTCGTGGCGCTCGCGAAAATAATCTTAAGAACATTGACGTGGAGTTTCCTTTGGGGTTGATGACTGTAGTGTCTGGTGTTTCTGGCAGCGGAAAGTCGACGCTTGTGAATAATATTGTGGCGCGGGAACTAGCGGCAGAGCTGAATCGCGCAACGACGGCGCCAGGGTTGCACGACGCTATAGAAGGTGTGAATTTGCTTGATAAGACGATTGTTATAGATCAGTCGCCAATTGGTCGAACGCCGCGCTCTAATCCAGCGACTTACACTGGGATTTTTACGCCGATTCGCGAGCTTTTTGCCAGCACACCCGAGGCTAACGTCCGAGGCTATAAGTCTGGGCGCTTTAGCTTTAATGTTAAGGGTGGTCGCTGCGAGAATTGTCAGGGTGATGGTGTGATAAAAATTGAAATGCACTTTTTGCCGGACGTTTACGTTCAATGTGACGAGTGTCACGGCAAACGTTACAATCGCGAGGCGTTGGAAATTAAGTATAAAGACAAGACAATTGCTGATGTTCTGGATATGACAATTGATCAGGCGGCGGAATTTTTTGACAGCGTGCCGAATATTGCGCGGAAACTTCAGACATTGGTCGAGGTTGGGCTTGGCTATATTAAACTTGGTCAGCCAGCAACTACTTTTTCAGGCGGTGAGGCGCAGCGAATTAAATTGGCAACGGAGCTCTCCAAGCGTTCCACTGGAAAAACTATGTACATTCTGGACGAGCCGACCACTGGGCTTCATTCTGCTGACGTAAAGCGACTGTTGGGGATTTTACAGCAATTGGTTGAAGGTGGTAATAGTATGATTATCATTGAGCATAATTTGGATGTCATAAAGTCGGCTGACTGGATAATTGATATGGGTCCAGAGGGTGGAATTGGCGGCGGTACCGTTGTGGCTTGCGGTACGCCTGAAGATATCGCCAAGGTACCAAATTCGTTCACTGGCAAATACCTGAAAAAGATGCTTTAAGATTATTTTTTACGCTTGGTTTTCGAGAGGAGAACCGACAATTGTTTTCTTAACAAGGCGCGAGTATTTGGCTGCTTCAAAGCATGAATAACCATTGGTGAGACGGACAGGAAAATAATGAGGATTGCTGCAACTTCAATATTTACGCCTGCTTTGGTCAAAAACTCGCCAGCATAGAAGCCTAGATAAACGAATGCTGACGACCAAAGAAATCCACCGATAAGATTGAAAGTTAAGAACGTTTTATAGTGCATTTTACTGGCGCCGGCAACGATTGGGGCAAAGGTTCTTACAATTGGCACAAATCGAGCCAGGACGATTGTCGCTGAGCCATGCTTGTTATAAAACTTTTCTGTTTGCTCCAAATATTTTTTCTTGAAGAATCGGGAATTTTCTTTTTCAAACAACTTGCGCCCAACTTTGTGGCCAAAACTATAGCCAACACTGTCGCCCAGTACTGCCGCCGCAAAAACCAAAAGCGCAAAAATGTGAATGTCGATGTGCTGAGGATTTTGCTGAACCATATATCCAGCAGTGAAAAGTAGGCTGTCGCCAGGTAAGACGAAGCCGATTAGTAGACCGGATTCTGCGAAAACTACTAATAAAATTGCCAATACGCCGAAGCTAGTTATTAAGTGAACAAAAGATCCCATATCTTAATTATAACATAATTAGCGTATGCAGATTGAGCTATTCTTCAATAAATCCGCCAGATTGCCGCGCCCATAATTTTGCGTAAACACCGCGTTTTTTATTGATGAGATCGTCGTGCGACCCGTCCTCGACAATTTTCCCATTTTTCAAAACAATTATACGATCCAACTTAGCAATTGTAGATAAGCGATGGGCAATGACAATTGAGGTTCGATTCTCCATCAACGTTTCCAGAGATTTTTGGATCAACGCCTCTGACTCAGAATCTAGCGCCGAAGTCGCCTCGTCGAGGACTAGAATTGGCGCATCTTTTAGAATTGCTCTAGCAATTGCAACTCGTTGCCGCTGTCCGCCAGATAATTTAATTCCGCGCTCGCCAACCATTGTGTCAAAACCGTCTTTAAGTCCAATGATAAAATCGTAAGCGCCAGCTTTTTTGGCGGCTTCTTCAATTTCTGCGTCCGTTGCATCAGGTCGACCGTAAGCGATGTTTTCGCGTACGGAGCGGTGGAATAGTAATGGCTCTTGCGGCACGTAAGCGATTTTGGCGCGCAAACTTGCTTGGGTGACTTCGGAAATATCTTGTCCGTCGATGGTAATTTTTCCCGAGTCAATATCAGCAAAACGTAATAGCAATTTGGTGAGCGTAGTTTTTCCAGAACCGCTCGCTCCGACTAAACCTATTTTTTCTCCTGGTTTAATATCCAGAGAAAAGTCGTGGAATAGAGTGTCGCCTTGGCCCTCGTCGTGTGTGAAAGTTATTTTATCCATAGAAATTTCGCCGTTTGTAACTTTTAGCTTTGAATCGTTTTTATCAATCAATGTCGTTGGCGTTTGTAAGATTTCTACCATATCATTTGCGTTACCGATAATTCGGTTGTAATTGCGCATAATTCCGTTCATATTCCACAACTCATGCGCGACACTTCCAGTGTAGGTGATAATAAGATAAACGGACGCCACGGACACCAAATCATTCTGGGCTGCGTACACTGCGAAGGCGATTGCTCCAATTTTAATAACCATGTTGATTGACGAATATATAGTGCTGACTTTTAAGAATCCGCGCATTACGTCGAGGCTTGAATTTCGCCAAGAGTTGACGGTTTTTGTGAAAAATTTCTGTTCCGTAGCTTCGGCGCCAGATGACTTGACCGCTAGAACGTTTGAAATTACGTCGGCTAATTGTCCGTTCAATTTATTGCTGGATTTGGCTTCTTTTTTTGTCAATTTCGCCATTGGCTTGGATCCGTAATAAACGACGAGGCTGAAAACGATTGAGAAGATGAGCAAGAATAACGCGTATTGCCAGAGGAGAGTTGATAGGACAATTATTGAACCGACTAGCGAAACAACTAGCGGCAAAACTGACCAAATTATCGTGTCCCAAAAACTTTCTACCGCGCCAACTAATTTATTTGTTTGACTAACGAGCGACCCGCCGAATTTATTTGAATG
>CAUQBM010000018.1:0-7139 GCA_963516705.1 uncultured Candidatus Saccharibacteria bacterium
TGTGACTTAGCTTTACAACGACGGGGCGGAGAAGGAACAAAACTTTGATTTACCTGTAGCCGTGGATACCGTCGCACCGACTCTGACCGGTCTGACTTACGCCGAAGGTCAGTTGACGGCCAGCTACAACGACCAGGGTGCGGGGTTCAGCCAGTTTAGTGACGCGGTGCTCAAGATTGGCGCCCAGGAGTATGGGGTGAGTCTCGATAACAACGGGCAAAGTAACGCTGGGACAATCAGCTTCAAACTGACGGCAGCGCAAATGGCCGCCCTAGCAACGAGCGATGGGCAGCTGACCTTGACGGTGACGGACGTTGCTGGCAACCACACCAGCGCGAGTGTACAGGCGTTTGCGGGTACTACTTCAGCCTCAGCAACCGATACTACCGCCAACGTCGCACCGCAGTTTAGTTGGCAAGTCGGTGACGGTAGTAATAACTATTGGCGTACGAAGGGTTTCGTGCAGGCCGTGTCCGACCAGACGAGTTTCACCGCGTACGCCCAGGTGCCGGCGGGTGTCGATTGGATTGTTTACGCAACCGACGCTAGGGCGGGCAAAGTGTTCCCAGGCAAAGTCGATACGGCTACTGGTATCGTGACGTTTAACCTGACCGAAGGGGCTCCCTACGGCGACTTTGTGGGCACCGTACTGTACCCGACCGCTAACTTTGGCGAATACAAGCGGGCTGGACGTGCTGACGGGGACGAAATGATTGTCTTCCTTGACGCTGACGGCACTGCCGGATACGGTCACTTCAGCACAACGAATCCACACACGGTGATTGCCCTGCGCGATAACGCAGACGCGGCTGCGGACGCTACGGTCACGACCGGGGCGCCAGTGCTTAGTGGGCGCGCCTTTGCGGACATTACGACGCACGCACAGCCAACTGCTGGGCTTTCCTTTGATAAGTTTAACGACAACACGTTTACGTTGGTGGGTGCTGATCAGGTGGCGGACGTTTACGACCCGCAGACTGGTGAACTGACGATTACGGGTAAGGTGGCTGATCCTGCCGGGAAGGACATGACGGTGACTGATGCTACCGAGCCGACCAAGGCGGTTGCGATTAACGCGGACGGGACGTTCAGCTTCACGGTACCATTCAAAGCCGCTGAGCAGCAGTCAGTTGGTTACCGTCTGACGACGACTACGACCAACGATGACGGTACGACGGCAAGTAGCACGGCTTACGGCGCGCTCCAGATCTACCTGGACACCGTCTTCCCAACTTTGTCCATGCCGCAAGCCGACACGTTGACGGTTGATGCGGATGGTAACTACGATATCACAACGTCAGACCCGACCTTTACCGTCACGGGCACCGTAAACGATAACGTGAATGGCTACCGACTGTACACGAACGGCGATAACGTTGTGCACCAGAAGAACATGGCTGGGTTTAACAACCACGTGGATGCGGATGCGGCCAGCTCAAACCCTTATGGGGCGGCTGACTTTAGCCAGACGTACAACCTGTTGGAGGGCGATAACTACTTCACCGTGACTGCCGTGGATATGGTGGGTAACACCATCACGAAGGTTTTCCACGTCGTACGGGTGGACGCAACTAGCGTGACACCAAAATCGCAGGGCAGTAAGGGTACCGCCATCACTAGCCCCGTGGTTGATGGTGGGCAGCGAGGGCAGGCGCAGGGCGCTCCAGACGTGCACCCTGCTGCACCTGGTTACAAGAATGATGGTCAGGGTGGCGTACAGCTAGTACCTGCCGCCAGCCAGGCAGGTCGTCCGCAGAGTGGTGCTGAGCAAGGTCAAAGCCCAGCAACTACGACTGCAGCGGCACTGCCGGCGACGGGGGAAACACACAGCCCGTTGGCCGCAATCGGTCTAGCTATCCTCAGCGTGCTGGGACTGGCTGGACTTGCATCCCGGAAGCGGCGTGTATAGTTTATATGTAGACGATAGCGGCAACATCGGGGGGGTGAAGAGGATGCAACCAGTGACCATTACTAATTTAGACCGGGTGTTGACCGCGTTGGTGCAGGCGCGCCAGCGGGGAGAACTCTCTCCTGACCAGGTGGTGCTGGATGTACGCCCGCACGAGCCCGGATCGGCGCACGTTTTCACGGTACGGGACGACGCTGGCAGGCAGCACGTACTCGTTGAACTCCGGTTTGATGAGCCCTTACCCGATAACTACGCCAGTGAAATACGCCGCCGCGGCTACCACCTCGAATTGGTGGATGGGCGGTAATCATAAAGAACTTGAAGTCGGTACACGGCGCATTGATTGCGAAGTGTGCCGGCTTTTTGCGTTTGTCTCGGCAATTGTTGGCTCTTCATCAAGTAGAGTTGATAGATCTTTTGTGAAGCATTTAGGCCTTAATTGGTCTAGGTGCTTTTATTATGCTGCTGCCTTGCTGCTCTTAGCTCTGAACCAAACCCGTTCCAGGAATATACGATTGATGAAATTGTTCCAATTCGTATAGCCGTACGCAGTGTTCTTAATCTTCTTGATGATGCCGTTAATACCCTCAAGGAAGCCATTTGAGTACTCATAGCGTAATGCATTGATGACTTGTCTCTTGTACTTCTTTAACGTTTTGATAGACTGATCCATTCGGTTTCCTAATGATCGATAGCTCTCTAGTGCGGCTGCGAGTGCTGACGCATCACGCTTTCTAACCGCTCCTATAATCTCTTGGTAGACTTCATATGCTGCCCGGAACTCCGGGCTCAGGTCTAAGCTCTTGGCGACCAGATTTACAGTTGTTTCGTAATAGCCGACGCTGGTGTGATACGTGGGTTTTATTGCTTCAAGTTCGTTGAAGTCCTTAAGAAAGATTTTCCACTCGCGTTTCATGAATCGGTATTCCTTGCTACGCTTAGATAGACCCTTCATTACTTGGATACGGACCATGTTGAGGGCGGTCGACACCATCTGGACGATATGGAACCGATCCACAACTATCTTGGCGTTTGGAAACAAACGTGGAACTAGGTTGATATATCCGGCGTTCAGGTCTAACGACACTCTGTCTGCACTTGCTGGCGGACACTGAGTGGAAAGCCTTCAAAGTACTTCGTTATTGCGTATGCCGTCCGGCTCGGTAGAATTGCGCCAATCTGGTGTCGATCGCCATCACCCCAGATGAAGCTCATTTTGTTGGTAGCTTTGAACTCATCAAAAGCCAGATGCTTCGGGAGCCATAGCTTTTGATGGTAGTTATGCTTCGCCGCTTCTTCATCAATAATCCGCTGGACGGTCTTATCAGCCACGTGGAAGCGTCGCGCAATGTCGGTTAATGGACAGTTGCTGAAGGCTTCAAATAGCACCATCTGGCGGGGGGCTGATGGTGCTACGCGCTCGGACGTAATCAGTCTCACTCTGAAAGACCGACCGGCACAACTCACAACGAAATCGCTGACGGCTAAGCTTTATATAGGTGGGACGGTAGCTGTAACTGGGCATAAGTACGCAGGTACGTTCAAACCCATAACGAACTAGTTTGCTGGCAAAGCCACAGGCAGGGCAATGCTCTGGTTGGAGTTTAAGTTCGGCATAGAAGACAAGGGCTTTAGCGCCCCGAATTTCTTCAATGACAGCGTCTTGCGTAAAGATAATGTTAGGGTCCTTGATTTCTAGAACCATTCGGATAGACTTACTTGTAAGGGACATTACACAAACTCCTATTCTCTATTCTTTGGTCGGGACAGTGAACGAGCAGAAAGTGTAATGTCCTTTTTGCGCGTTCAAATATAGAAATGGTATAGAAAAAGGAGCTGGTAGGCAAGCTGCCTATCAACTCCAAATATCGTAGCGCCTAATATTTTGATATCTTGTTGCGTATAGTTGACGGATTTACCCAACTCATCTTTCAGTTTGTTAGCCATTGGTTTTAATGTCAGATAGTTCATGCTTCCTGATAAAACTCCCCCTACGACTGGAATAACTTTGGATACTCCCTTAGCAAAAGTTGCTTTCGTTAATTTTGTTCCAAAGATAGCCAGTACCTTTTTCAATATTGTAAAGTAAAGATGCTTAGTTAACGTTTTATTAGGTAGCTGTTTTAGTGCTTGTAAGGCTAATTTATTAGATAAAATACGAATAGTTGATCCAGCGGAACTCACACCAAACATGATACCTAAGTAAAGAATTAGCGTGTTTTTTGCATCTTCCGTTAATTCGTCTTGGTTAGCCCAAATATTCTGATAGCCATATACGTATGATATTTCTTGAGCTAGTTTTAAAGAGTATCCGTAAAACTGAGCCATATCAGCAGGAATGGTTGCTGCAATAGCTACGCCACCTGGTAACCCACTTGCAAATGATATTGATGAGGATTTCAATACATTTGAATTGATAACGTTACTAGCAATACGATCAAGTTCTTCTTTTGAAAAAAAAAGCCTAAGGACCTTCCTTGAATAACTTTGGCATATCATCTATTTTGTTACTAAATGTTTTAGTTAAAAATCAGAGCGATCTACTTTGATAAAAGGTAATTTCAAAGATTCGTTGATTACATTTAATGCTACGCTTTCCTTATTTATTGCCATTTTTTTATACCTAATCTCTTATAGTTTTTATGGGTTATTATACCATATAAAATTAAAAACAGCCCCTTATATCTAACCAGTAGATATAAGGGGCTGTTTTAATAGGTTTTGTTAGGGGCGATAGTGTAATTATAGACCCTGTTTAGATGTGTGAAGATAATTTATCCATCATCTTTATTGACTTCTGAGCACTCACTTCTTTCAACTGCCTTTGTAATCACAAATCTTAATTTGGTTAAATATATTGATTTATTGTGTGTCTGATTACGACTAATTATTTTTTGACTGATAACTATCACTAACAGAATTGCAAAAATTGAAGCCATAAAGTAAAAATCACTTTTAACTGTTCCGCCAAATAGATTACCTCCAGTGGTTAATGCTATCGGTGCAACAAAAGATCCCGCATTGCAACCAATTAATATCATTGTATTTATTGCGTTCTCTTTCCCACTCGGAGCAGTTTCAGAAATTGTCTTAAATGCATATGTACCAATAAGTGGCGAACCTATTCCTGAAATTACACTCCCAAGGCATACTAGCCATAAATGACTCTGTGGGATAGTTAAACTTCCAATTAAGAAAGCCACTATGCCACTTGGGACGACCCACCAATGAAGCAAATTATAAATTTTGCCAAAGAAAATACCGACTATCATCGCCATAGTTGTTTTCATTGCTATGATAATACCTGATAATGTTCCAGTTCCTATTTTTTGCTCCACTAATAGTTTTGGTAATTCCACATTAGTACCAGTATCACATAAAGTTACCAACATGAGAAATACAAAGCCTATCTGTTTTTTACCATGACTTTCATTACTACTATTATTTTTTTTAAGATTATTTTTATCGGTTTTTGATTGCACTTCAGGTACATACTTCCAAAAAATAAATGATATTGGAATTGCCCAAACATAAATTAAGAAGCCAAAACGCCATCCAAGTAACAGCAAAGCTCCCATCATAAGACTAGCCAATGAATATCCTAATTGTTCCATGGAAGTTCGAATACCCAACAATTTAGTTTTTGCGCTACCACTATAAAGTAAATCAATAACAGTAATTGCCAAAGAATTAAAAAAACCCACTCCTACACCAAAGACAATCCTAGAAATTAATATTACATAGTAATTATCAATAAAGAAAGGTACCACACCTGTAAAACCGGCCAATAAAAGCCCTAATATTACAGTTTTTTTGATACCTATTTTTTTAGAAATAAAATTTGCAATTATTAAGGAAATGACAACTGAAAATTGTTATACAGTACTTAAACTTTCAATAGCAGCCTCTGAAATATTATTATAATGGTTACTAATATCTGGCAACAGCGGAGAAATTGCCGGTCCTGTTGTGATAATAAGGGAAACGCTTAAAACCGATATTTTTGTTAATAAGTTTAATTTATTTTGTTTATTCATTCATATCAACCTTTCATTTACAAGAATAAAAGCAACGTTTAATATTTTTTAATGTTCTAAAAATATTAATTCAATGTCTCTAATTTGCTTTGCCGTTCTCTCCTTTAATAAAATAACTGCTTAGCTTTTTTCACTAAGGAATTTTCTAACTTTCACTATCTTTAACATCTCATTTGCAAACATCTGGTAATTGAACTTTCAGATCATCAATAATTTCTTTTAGCAATCCATTTCTATATAAGTTTTTTTGATGTTATTAGTTTAGAACCACCATATATTAATAATTCAGATCATACTGTTCATTCGGAAAGTTCAACTGATAATAGTCAAAATAAGTCTCTGTGTTCTCCCAAATAGTATAATTTAAATTTTTCCTAAATACTATTTATTTTTGTTACAAAACTCGGTTTATTGCTTCCATATTATTGTCTAATACGAAAAATTTTTTAACAGTTATTATAACGATGACCAGCCCGAAAACTATCTAGTAAGGTATCTTGAACCATCTTAAAACATTTGAGTCTTTGATCGGGAGTACGATTTGTTGAACCATAAAACATGTATGCCTTTCTGACAATAAATAACCATTATTTTGTCGGCGTCCGATTTCGTGATGTCCGCTTGTAGCAAGGGGTTCAGCCGTATTTATAAATCAAATGGCTAAAGTTACTTTGTCATTTTTTAGATTAACCAGTCAATCGAAAAGAAGAGAAGAAAAATTATCGGGATAGGCAAAAGTCTGGCAACCCAAATATTGATATTAGGATCTTGAGATAGTACATGGTATAGCCATTCGGCAATTAAAAAGGGCACCTATTCCGCTTATAATGGCTTTGATGTTTTTAAACATGATATTCCTTCAATTATTGATGTTAATATAGAATCTATTATATCATATGATTTGTCAAATTAAGCTAGAATAAAATGCTTCTTGTACATAGCTCAAAAATATTTCGATTGGTGTTCTGTAATTCAATGATTTTCTTGGAATATGATTACGTTGATTGCTGACACTGGAAATAAATGTCTGATTCACTTCTCTAAAATCCATTGATTTCGGCAGTCCATTACGACGCAGAATCCCGTTAGAATTCTCGGGTTCTGTTGCAAAGTTTTCCAAAAAATCTATTTTAGTGTAAAAATTGAGAAAAAAGACAGAGAGGACAGAGTAATGAATCATTTTAAAGGCAAAC
>CAUQBM010000019.1:0-5544 GCA_963516705.1 uncultured Candidatus Saccharibacteria bacterium
AGTCGTTTTTAATCGCCCTGAACACCGCGATTATCAATCAGACGACAATGAATGATATTGCTAAGCTTACTCTTCCGATTGCTATTTTGTCTGGAAAACTTGATCCGCTGATTGTCGAGAGAAATCTGAAGAAATTGGCAAAAGATCATAGCAATATAACTCATACGTCAATGGCAACTCAGCGGCACGAAATAACCGATAAATATGCGAAGAAGCTGTCGGAATTGATTAAACAGCATCTACTTAATAAAAGTATCACAAATCATGCTCACCAATTCTAGAAAACAACCACTACAGCTACGATTAGTGTCAAATATGCTCGAGTGCTGGAATCAGGAGGTTCTTTTTATGACGGTCAATTTGCATAAATATAGTAAGTATTTCAAAAGATTACCTATTTACTTAATAAATGTTATAATATAGTTTGTGAATTTTCCTAAAAAGCCAAACTACAGCAATAGTTATATTGATAAGTTGGGTAATATTATACGTACGAATAATATTAAAAACGAGGAGTATACGAAAGCACTTCGTGAAGTGAATAGGTGGCGTATTAGTCATGAATATCCAATGCGTACATTCAATGTAACATTAATAAGAAAGGCAAGAAGCGTATGCCCGGATGCTATCGTTGCGAGACGCTTAAAAAGACTGTCTACTATCATCGAGAAGATCAGCAGTAGAGAGATGAATATGCGTCTTAGTAGGATGCAGGATATTGGTGGCGTGCGCGCCATTGTGCGCAATGTTGAGCAGGTAAATGATCTTCTGAAAATATATACGGAGCCTGGAAGATTTTCCCATAAAATGAGAGGGAACCCAGCCAACTATATAATTGACCCAAAAGAGAGTGGTTATCGAGGCGTTCACTTAGTTTTTCAATTCCACAACTCACAAGGAAGACAACCGGACTCTAGATGTTGGGATGGACTGAATATAGAAGTGCAGCTCCGCACAGAGCTACAACACGCATGGGCAACTGGCGTTGAAATCGTAGGAACGATGCGAGGAGAAAACCTGAAAGCCGGTCAAGGAAATAAGAAATGGTTGGAGCTATTTCAATATCTTTCTTCTATAATAGCTCTACTAGAAGATCAGCCCGTATTGCCACAGCATAGAAAGAAAGATCTTGACGCCAAAAAGCTTTTTCATATGGCATACAGCTTGTCGGAAAATCTTAAGGCTGAAGATACTATTCAAGCCTGGGTGACCGCGATTGAAGGAACTACAAATGATAAAAAATTGAAAAACGCCTACTATAACATCCTTAGGATTGATAGAGACAAAAGGGTTGTACATATAACAGGTTTCAGGAAAGATAAGCTCGAAGATGCAGTGAATATGCTCTCCAGGCTCGAAGAGGAGCAGTCAGACTTACAGCCAGTGCTTGTAGCTGCGGGTGATATAAAAAGCCTAAAGAGGGCGTACCCTAATTATTTTATTGACGCGGGACGCTTGTTGGAAATACTTAGGTATATTGATAAAACAGTTAAGGATGATGTATAATCATAAACATGCAAGGTGATATTCTTAAGAAAATGAAGAAGATATATAAGGCAAACAAGAAGCTGTCTTAATCTTATATGTCTTGTTCATATCTAAAAGTGATGTGTAATATTTCCATAAATAAACCTGTCATTCTCACTGGCGTGCGCGCCAACAACAACATCCACATAGGTAATTACTTTGGGGCTATTTTGCCGATTATCAACATGGCGAAGCGCCGCTCGGACGAATACGACATCAATCTATTCATCCCAGACCTTCACAGTTTTACGACGCCAATTGACCACAGCAAGTTATACGACAGCACCTTGAACAACGCGCGAATTTATACCGCCGCTGGATTACCGCTGGATAACCCTTCCGTTCATCTTTACCGCCAAAGTCGCATTTCGGCGCACAGTGAACTGGCATGGATTCTGGACTGCTTCACTGGATTTGGCGAGATGAGTCGAATGACGCAGTTTAAGGATAAGGGAAGTAAAGGCGATGCCTCCGTTGGACTATTTAACTATCCTGTCCTGATGGCTGCCGACATTCTACTTTATGGCGCGACTTACGTGCCTGTTGGCGACGACCAGACCCAACATTTGGAGTTCACGCGTGATATTGCCGAGCGAATAAATCGTAAGTTTGGCGATCTATTTATTGTGCCGAAACCTGTAATTCAGCAACATCAATTCTTCGGAAAAGATCAAGGATTGAGGATTAAAGATCTCGTGAATCCAGCGAAGAAAATGAGCAAATCTGACGAGAGTGGCAAGGGAATTATTTTCCTTTCTGACGATCCAAAATCGGCACATAAGAAAATAATGAGCGCAACAACAGATTCAATTGGCAAGGTTCAATACGACAAGGAAAATCAGCCGGGAATTTCTAATTTGCTGGAGATTTTGACTTTGGTTCGGCAAGACGCTGGCAGGGAAGTTACTTTGGAGCAAACCGCCAATGAGTACTTCGGTATGGATCGTTATGGCGATTTCAAGCGAATCGTGGCCGACGAAGTTGCGGAATTTTTGGAGAATTTCCAGAATCGGCTTGCGGCGGTTGATGAGCGAGCAATTGAAGAGAAATTGGCTTCCAGTGAAAAAGGCATGAACGTCGTCGCTAATGAAACTTTGTACCGTGTTCAAAAAGCTGTAGGACTTCGAAAATAGGGAGCAAATCGCGTGAAAATATTACCTCGGACAGTGCTGAAAATAGCTAGATTGTACAAACTGGCGGACGACAATACGCCCGTCAAATCACTGCGTCGGCTGGAAATTCAAACGGACGAGTCGCACGTTTTTGCGGAATTTATTTTGAATAAGCAGCATTTTGCATTGCTTTACGGCTCGATTGTTGACGAAGAATCTATTGACGAGCTGTGGATGGAAAAGCCAGATAACGCCGAGATTTTGCCGAATCCGCTAGACCCGGAATTTATCGAAACGCCGTTCCAGGGAAAATATGTCATAATGTTCCGAATTTCGCCAACCAAAGTGCGCTTGGATATTTATTTATCGACCAAATTCGACACAACAATTTCCCGAAGTCTTTGGCAAAAATACATAAAAGCTGGATACGTTTCAGTCAATAATAAGGTCGTGACGACGCCAAAATTTGAGGTTGATGAAACTGATGAGATTGCGCTTAATTTGCCAGAAAAAGAGCAGGCGGACGTTGATTTGCCGATTTTATACGAGGATGATGATGTGATTGTCGTTAATAAGCCAAGTGGATTGCTGACACACGCGAAGGGCGGACTTTCTGATGAGCCGACGGTTGCGGAGATAATTCGCCCGAAGACTTCGTTTGCGACGGACACGGATCGTCCGGGAATTGTTCATAGGCTTGACCGTGACACTTCAGGGCTGTTGATTATAGCCAAAAACCCAGAATCTGCCGCACATCTACAGAGGCAATTTGCCGAGCGAACCGCCAAGAAAACTTACATAGCGATAACCGACGGCAAGCCAAAGTTGAATGCCGCAAAAATTGATCTGCCAATTGGGCGCAATCCTTCAGCGCCGAGCACGTTTCGTATAGATCCGAACGGGAAACCAGCTCAGACGACTTACCATGTTTTGGCGGAAAATGATACTCAGTCGCTTGTGGAATTGAAACCGACCACTGGTCGAACTCATCAGTTGCGCGTCCATTTGGCTCATTTGAATGCGCCGATTCTTGGCGATCGAGTTTACGGAAAGTCTTCGGATTGTCGTATGATGCTGCATGCTCAAAAATTAGAGATAACTTTGCCGTCTGGCGAGAGAAAAGTTTTTGAAGCCGCAGTTCCTGACGAATTCAAGAAGTTTTTCCCAGAGGATTTATAGATGTCTGAAGTGATTATATCCGCTCGAGATACTCAAAAAATCAGCCAGATTTCATCGCAATTGCCTCACGCGCTTTTGGTAATTGCGGATTACGGGCTCGATGGACTGGGCGTGGCTAAAATGCTAGCAAAAAATAACGATACTTTTCACCTGAAGCCGCTTCCAGAAAAGCAAACCATATCTGTTGATCAAATCCGCGAGCTCATCTCTACGCTCCGAACTTACGCCATAAATCGTCGAGTTATTGTCATTGACGAAGCCGATTCAATGACCGAGCCATCGCAAAATGCATTCCTGAAAGCACTGGAGGAGCCGAATAAAAATACCAATTTTATCCTTGTCGCGAAAAACCCGAAGTTGATGCTTGACACTGTTAGATCTCGTTGCCAGACATTAACACTTCATAAAACGACATCCGCTCAGGATAAGAAACTGCTTGAAAAGTACAATTTAGACCCAGCTTCTAGCCAGCAGATCCTTTTCCTCGCGGCTGGGCGACCATTGTTGATTAAAGAATTGGCGGAAAATCCAGAAAAATTCGCCGAATATCGACAATTAGCCACCGACGCAAAGCAAATTTTAGCCACAAATCGGGAATACGACACGTTTAAGAATCTCATCAAATACTTTCCTGACCGCCAAAAAGCGATATTGCTGACAGATATTATAGTGAATATGATTCGTTTTCAATCTTTATCTCGCGGGATGAATTCGTCGCTTGAAGAGCAACTTGAAAAAACCACCTCTGTTGCGAGCGCGTTAAAATCCAACGCCAACGTCAAGCTGGCGCTGACGCAACTTGTGATATAATAGTATAGATATGTTTGGATTACTCCTCATTCTGATTTTAATGATTTGGGCGATTTTTTATCATCCGTCAATCAAAGAAACTGGCGATCTGCCAACTAAGATTACTAATAAACTTGATCAATTGTGGGAAATTGCCCAAGAATCGATTCGTGAAAATAAATATCTGCGCGCAGAAAAAGCTCTGCTGACAATCTTACGCGTTGATGAGAAAAATGCCACTGCATATAACCGTTTGGGAATTTTATATGCCAAGCAGAAGGCGTATAAGGATGCTATCGAATGCTTTGAGATTGCTCAGAGTCTCGAGCCAAGCGCTTCCAGCCTTCATAACGTCGGCTTAATTTACTATGAAACAGAGAATTATGAAAAGGCGTCGCTAGCATTCGAGCAAGCACTGGAGATGGAAGATGATTTGGCGGCGCGCTACATCGCTTACGCTAAGGTTCAGGAGAAGATAGGGAACACGAAGAAGGTTATCAACGCCTTAGAAAAGGCTGTCGAATTAGAGCCGATTCCTCAGACGTTGAAAATTTTAGCGGAAGCATACGACAATGCCGGACAGGCTGAATTAGCTAAAGAATTGCGCAAGAAAGCCACAAAAATGATCGCTCCTGTAGCGTCGACAAATAGTAAAACTGAAGCACCACGCCCACGCCAACAGCGTAAAATACATCAACCACGAAAAATAGTTATGTAGACTCTTGTCACAGAGAGAAAAAATTGATAAAATAAATTCAGTTGCCGCTTTAGCTCAGTTGGCTAGAGCAACGGTTTTGTAAACCGTAGGTCCTCGGTTCGAGCCCGAGAAGCGGCTCCACATCACGCTGGAATCGTGTAGTGGCAATCACAGGAGACTGTAAATCTCCCGCCGTAAGGCTTCGTAGGTTCGAGTCCTACTTCCAGCACCAAATTTGAA
>CAUQBM010000020.1:0-5245 GCA_963516705.1 uncultured Candidatus Saccharibacteria bacterium
TCAGGTGCTAGTGTACGCAAGTACGTGAAGGTTCAAGTCCTTTCATCCGCACCAATATTTGGCAATTTTCATCATAAAAAATCACCCATGCTCAGGGTGATTTTTTATGTCATAAGTTCAGAGTCTACATGACAGGCAATCGTAAAAGAACAATCACCTGCCATGTAGATCTGTCGAATCGCTGGTGTTCCTAGGTGTCAAACTCTAGGACTCGGAGGAGTCCTCGGAGAGCATCTCGGCATCCTGGCGGATGGCATCCATGATGCTATCCAGAAGCTCCGTCTGACTATTCCACCGGCGCGCTCCACTCAAAGACATGGTCACCTCCTCTGCCGCAATGCGGTAGAGGGATCCGAGTGCAGTTTCCAGGATGTCAATATCTTCCTGGAGGTCTCGAAGGTCTTTCATGGTGATTCTCTTTCTGTACTTTCTCATCTCTGCGGGTGTGCAGCGAAGTGTTGTTCTCTTAACAACACAAGATGAGATCTTAGTTCTCTTATGGTGGGTTAAAAAAGAAATAAAAACTCATCTTGTGTTCGATTGCCTGTCAAAGTTCACTTTCGGACAAGGATTTGCTCAACTCATCAACGAAAGCTACTTTTGTTTATACCACACTTGTGTAAAAAAGTCAATAGAATGCATAAAAAACAGCCTCAAACGAGACTATTTCAAAATAATTTCAGGGGATATATGACAAGCAGCCATAAAGAGAATGAATTACACTCATCATATATCCCGCGTTGTTAGTCTTCTGTTTCTTCTGTGTAGTCCAGAAGACTTTGCGCTACTTGCGCCAGCGCAGTGGCTTCTTCGCTTAGCTGGACGAGAAGTTTCCTAACTTCTACATCAGTGGTAATCGCGTGTGATACCATACCTTCTTTCGGGATATAGTCGAGGGTTAATTTCTTCCCCTCGACAGACGCGGTTGCTCGACGAAGAAAATTCTCCAGTGTCGTCGTATTGGTCTTTTTATTCACGGTCTTTGCTCTTCCTGCGTTTTCTCGCCCTCAGTGTGATATATGTGCATTCTTTATGCACAAGACGAGATTTTATCTCTTTAAAGCTCTTAGAAGAAATAAAAACTCGCCTTGTGTTTTTTGGCTGCTTGTCAACGAACGTTTTCAGATGAGGAGTAATCTCAACTCATTAACGAAAACCAATATTACTTATACCATTCTGTGGTGATTAAGTCAATAGAAGACTCTTAGACTTTGTTATTTACTTAGGAACTTTGCTAAAATAACAGAGATGGAAGATAAAAGAAATGTCATTGATAAATTTAAGGGTCGGAGCGAATCGGAGATTATGAATGAGTTGGATTCTGAAGATCACGGTTTGGTGATTGCGCTGGAAAATACCGAGCGAGATTTTAATATGGGGACAATTGTCAGGAGCGCTAATGCGTTTGGCGTGCGGCAGATTTATGTGATTGGGCGCAGGCAGTGGAATAAGCGCGGCGCCATGATGACGTATAAATATCTTCACATTACGTATTTGGCGACGACGGAAGAGTTTGTTGAGAAAATGCGGACTGAAGGTAGGGAAATTATTGCGATTGATAATATTGAGGGCAGTGTGAATATGTCGCAAACGTCGCTGCCAAAGCGTGCGGCTTTGGTATTTGGGCAAGAAGGCCCAGGAATTTCTGCGGAGCTGGCTGGCGCTGCGGATCAGATTGTGGCGATTGAGCAATTCGGCTCGACTCGCTCCATCAACGTCGGCGCGGCAGCGACTGTGGCGATGTATTGTTGGCTGCAGCAGAATGTGCTATAATAGCATCATGATTTTACCTAAATTCCATCATTCACACGTGTTGCCGAGGTAGGACTCTGATTTTTGATTGTATGCGCCGAGTTCTGCCTCGGCGTTTTTGATTGCTATAAATAAGAAATAATGACATAATGGAGCTAACATGAGCAGTTTATCTACACAAAGTTACAAAGGTTCACGAGACTATTTTCCAGAGGAAAAGCGTCTGCAGAATTACATTTTTAATGTTTGGCACAAGACGGTTGAGAGTTTTGGCTATGAAGAATACGGCGCGCCGCTACTGGAGCCGCTAGATATTTATTTGGCGAAGTCAGGTCAGGAATTGGCGGGCGAGCAAACATACGCTTTTGAAGATCGTGGTGGTCGAATGGTGGCAATTCGTCCTGAGATGACGCCGTCGATTTCTCGAATGGTGGCGGCTAAGCGGCAGGAATTGGCAATGCCTGCGCGGCTGTATTCAATTGCTAATTTTATGCGCTATGAACGACCGCAACGTGGGCGTGAGCGTGAGTTTTGGCAATTGAACGCGGATCTGTTCGGCGTGGACGGCGCGGCGGCGGACGCGGAGATTATTGAGTTGAGTCACGCTAGCGTGATGAATTTTGGCGCTAAGCAAGAAATGTTTACGGTCAGGGTTAATAATCGTCAATTGATAAATCGTTTGATGAGCCAATTTTTGAAGCTCGATATTGTTGGTTCGACGATGATGATGAAATTGCTTGATAGAAAAAATAAGATTCCTGCCGAAGAATTTAAGCGTCAGGCGATTGAGATTTTTGGTAGTCAAGCGTCGGAAGGTCTGCCGAAGCTAGCAAAAATGATCAGCATGAAATCTGTTGATGATTTGCCGAGCGAATTGATGGAAGATGAAAGCGTCAAGCAACTTCGCGAAGTGATGAAATTGCTTAGTCAAAAAGGCATTACGAATGCAGTGTTTGATGTTACTTTGATGCGCGGTCTGGACTATTACACGGGCATGGTTTTTGAGCTTTTTGACAATTCGCCAGAGAATAACCGAGCGTTGTTTGGCGGTGGACGATATGACGGATTGGTTGGGCTATTTGGCGTTGAGCCGATTGCTACGGTCGGCGTTGGTATGGGCGCAACGACAATGGAACAATTTTTGGAGGTACACGGCTTGTTGCCTAAATTGGCATCTAAAACAGATGTATATATAATTCCAGTATCGAAAGAATCTATGGCTGGCGCGGACGATTTGGCGCGAAAATTGCGCAGTGAAGGCGTGCGGGCAGAGCTGGATATCACTGGTAGAAAGATTGACAAGCAGATAAAAGCGGCGTTAAAAAAGCAAATTCCGTTTGCAGTGTTCGTGGGTGAGGATGAAATTGCTAGCGGTGCATACACGGTTCGAAACTTGGTGGAATCTGATGAGCAGAAGGTTGGCGCTGAACGAATCGTGACAATTGTCAAAGATCGTCGATATGATGGCGATGAGGACGCTCTGTTTGAGATATAGCCTGATATCTGTTATAATTAGTCTTTATGAAGACTACTGTAAAAAAACTATCAGATACTAAAGTTCAATTGACGATTTCTTTGGGTGCTAGCGAATTGGCTGACGCAGAGCAGGTTTCCTTGACAAAGTTGGCGCGCGACATCAAAGTTCCAGGTTTCCGCAAAGGAAAAGTTCCCGCAAGTATAGCCGCTAAGCACATTGATCCGAATGCGCTTCAGGAGCAGATTTTGGAGAATGCTTTGTCAAAGGCGGTAGCTGAGGCGTTTTTGCAGGAAAAATTGCAGGCTTTGGATCGACCAAGTGTTGAGGTGAAGAAGTTTGTGCCGGGCGCTGAATTGGAATTTACGGCTGAAGTTGAAGTTATTCCGCCAGTAAAATTGGGCGATTACAAAAAATTGACAGCGAAAAAAGAAGTAGCCAAGGTCGAGAATAAAGATGTTGACGAGGTTATTGAGCGAATCCGTAAAAACTATTCTGAAAAATCAGAGGTCAAGCGTGCCGCTAAGCTCGGCGACGAGGCTGTGATTGACTTTACGGGAAAGAAAGACGGCGTGGCGTTTGACGGCGGTTCAGCTAAGGAATATGGCTTGAAGCTTGGCGAGGGTCAATTCATTCCGGGATTTGAAGAAGGTGTGATTGGTCATAAGGCTGGCGAAGAATTTGATTTGAAGCTGCAATTCCCAGAGGATTATCACGCTGAGAATTTGGCGGGTCAAGACGTTGTGTTTACCGTGAAACTTCACAAGGTTAATGAATTGAAATTGCCAGAACTAAACGATGAATTTGCTGCAAAATGTGGCCCATTTACAGAGATGAAAGAAGTAAAAGAGGACATCAAGCGTGAACTTACCGCACAAAAAGAGCGTGAAGCTGACGAGAAATTTAAGGACGCGTTGGTTGGTGAGTTGACGGAAAAAAGTAAAGCCGCGCTGCCAGAACTTTTGGTTGAGGATCAATTGCGATCAATCGAGCGTGACTTGACTCAGAATTTGATGTATAGCGGACTGAGTTTGGATAGCTATTTGAAGACTCAGGGTTTCAAGGATAAAGAGGAGTGGGTAAAGAAAGAAGCTCGTCCAGCGGCTGAAAAGCGCGTTAAGGCTGGCTTGGTATTGGCGGAATTGTCGAAGGAATTGAAGATTGACGCTTCTCGTGATGAGATCCAGAAACAAATTGACTTCTTCAAGCAGCAATACGGCAAAGATAAGAAAATATTAGAGCAATTTGACAATCCAAACGTTCACCGCGATATTGCCAACCGAATGATTACAGATAAAACCGTTGCTAAATTGGTTGAATTAAACACGAAAAAATAGGGTAAATATGCCAAAATCATATCTCATTCCAACTGTCGTTGAAAAGTCGGCTGACGGCGAGCGTGCTTTTGATATCTATTCGAGATTGTTGAATGAGAGAATTATTTTCCTTGGCGAAGACGTTAACGAACATACTGCAAACAGCGTAGTGGCGCAATTGCTGCATTTGGCATATGTTGACCCGCAAGCTGATATATCGCTATATATCAATAGTCCAGGCGGCAGCGTTTATGACGGAATGGCAATTTACGACACGATGAATTTTATAAAGCCCGATGTGGCGACGTATGGAATTGGTTTGCAGGCAAGCATGGGAGCGTTTTTGCTCAGCTCTGGCGCTAAGGGTAAGAGGTTTTGTTTGCCGCATGCCAAGGTGATGATTCATCAGCCGTCTTCTGGAACGCACGGAAAAGTGACCGACATGGAAATTGATATGAAGGAAACTTTGGAAGTTAAGGAGATGCTAGCGAAGATTATGGCTAAAAACACCGGTCAGAAGTTGACTAAGGTCAAGTCCGACATGGAGCGTGATTATTGGATGACGCCGGATGAAGCTGTAAAGTACGGTCTAATCGACAAAGTCTTGACTAAATTGTCGTAAAAAATTGCGTGTTTGTTGTTAAAACTACTAGTGATTCTGCTTGTGGTTGTTGGAGGATATTGTCATAATTTGAGTTAGGCA
>CAUQBM010000021.1:0-5160 GCA_963516705.1 uncultured Candidatus Saccharibacteria bacterium
ATAACGCATACGCTTTTATGTTTTTAGTATGGAAATATCCGCTGAGGTAATGTATAATTAACAGAGTTAAGAATTGTTAGTGACTATGAGGGGCTAAAACATGAATTGGAGAATAATTTTCCGCTCGCTGAAAAATAAAGATATGCAAAAACGACTATTTATCGTCGTGGGAATAATCGTTGTTTATCGATTATTAGCGCACATTCCAGTGCCATTGGCGGAACCAACGCAACTGCGTAACGCGATTTCGTCGGTACTTGGGCAATCTGACCTCGGTGGTATCTTGAATTTGCTATCTGGTGGTGCGTTGTCGAGCTTCTCTCTGGTGTTGGTCGGACTTAGTCCATTTATTACCGCCAGTATTATCATTCAGCTTCTAACTAAAGCCATTCCAAGGCTTGAGGAGCTACACAAAGACGGCGAATCTGGACGTCGGAAAATTCAGCAATGGACGCGTGTTATTACTGTGCCACTTGCTATTGTCCAGTCAATCGCTTTCATCTTCATCTTAAGGCAAACAGTTCTTCAAGGCGGCAGTACGACGTTGGCCGACCCGACGATGATGGAATGGATCGTTTCAATCACTTCAATGACGGCAGGCTCTGTTCTTCTGATGTGGCTTGGCGAGTTGATCACTGAGCAGGGAATCGGCAACGGTATTTCTATCGTAATCTTCGCTGGTATCATCAGCCAATTGCCACAAATGCTCGCGTCATTAATCTCATCATTGTTCAACACCTCATCTGGCAGCTTAAACGTCTTCAACTGGTTCACTCTCCCCGTAAACCCAGTTATGTTCTGGACGATATTAATCATGTCAATTGCCGGACTTATCGTCCTTTATTTCCTAGTTAAAATCAACGAAGCTCAGCGCGTCATTACAATTAACTACGCAAAGCGCGTTCACGGAAACAGTAATTACGGCGACGTAAAAAGCATTTTGCCGGTTAAGTTGATTGCTGCGGGAGTTATTCCGGTCATCTTCGCGGTTGCATTCCTGAGTTTGCCGCAATTTGTTGGTCAAGTTATGAAAGCGTCTGGTAACGCCAATCTTCTACCGACTGCCAACAAATTGATCACTTGGTTCCAAGCTCCAAACGCGGGCTCATTCACAGGAAGCACTGCTGAAGCGTTTATTTACCCAACGTTATACTTTATTCTGGTTATCGCCTTTACGTATTTCTACACTGGAATCGTCTTTAACGCTAACGAAATTGCCGAAAATCTGCAGAAGCAAGGCGGATTTATTGAAGGCGTGCGTCCGGGCGCTCAGACTGAAAAATACCTTATGAGAACTGTCAATCGCTTGATTTTGTTCGGCTCAATCGTCCTGGGAATCGTGGCTATTTTGCCATTCGTCGCGGAATATCTCACGTACAATTTGACAGGCTTGCAGGGTTTGCGCTTGTCAATCGGCGGTACTGGAATCTTGATTATCGTATCAGTTGCCCTTGAAACTCTGCGACAAGTCAACTCTCGTGCGCTGATGGTTACATATGACGACTTTGATCCAGACGAGCTGCTTGATAGCGACAAAAAGAAGAGTAAGAAGCGTCGTTTGTTTAAGAAAAAATAATTGACATTAAAAACCCCCGCCGAAAAGCGGGGAATTCTTTTTTTATGAATGGATTATCGTATTTTGTAATCGTAAGATAGATTGTCGCCAACTTTTTTCTCATTTTGGCAGACTGGCGCAATTTCATTACTAATGTTATTTTCATCAACCATCTTGCAGCTCGGAATTTCAAATAGGTTGAATTGATTGGTTGGGGAAATCGCTTTCCATCCGTCGTCTTTCTTAACTGCAAACATTCGCGCCACAGAATTGCCGCAACCATAGCCTAGTAACAACTGTTTCTCGTCCTGGGAATGGGCAATTACCACATCTACGCCGTTGTTATCCCTACAGCCCGACTTCTTCACATCTGCCTTCAGAAAATCGCGAATCTCTTGCACGGCTGAATCGTTGCGAATAACCGCTTTGCCTCCTTCAATTCGAAAGCCTAAAGATCCCAAGTTCACAAATCCATTATCAACCTTTTCCACCGTTTGAGACGTCTTGTCGGAAGTTTGGTTAGATTGTAATAAAATTACGCCAATAACTATCACTATCAAAGCCGTCACCAGACCGATTAGTACCGCGGTTATTATCTCATTCTTCGATTTTGTAACCTTAAAGTTTGCCGGTTTTTTCTTGCTTGCCATAAAAATCCTTATGTTAAATTTGATGACTCAATTATAGCACGCAAATTTACAGCGAAAACCCCTTGTCAAACTGTATTTAGTACTGTATAATTGACAACTGTAACTTATGGCGAGTCAAAAGGAAGTCATCAAAATGGTAGGAAAGGTAGTGGAAGCACTGCCTAATACTCAATTTAAGGTGGAACTGGAGAATGGCCATAGTATCATCGCGCACATTTCAGGACGAATGCGTAAGCATTATATTCGTCTGGTGCCTGGTGATAAGGTTGAAGTTGAGATGACCCCTTACGATCTTACAAAGGGACGAATCAGCTTCCGCCTACGTGACGATCGACCTCAAGGTCGGTAGTTAAATATTAACGGTAATCTCGGGTTTACTCGGGAAGGGAGATTTAAGCACTTTATGAAAGTTCGTGCAGGTGTGAAAAAAATCAGTCCCGATGATAAGTTCGTTCGCCGCAAAGGCCGACTATATATCATCAACAAGAAAAAACCTAAGAACAAGCAAAGGCAGGGTTAAGCATGGCTCGAATTGCTGGGGTAGTTATCCCAACAGAGAAGCAGGTGCAAATTGCGCTCACCTATATTTACGGTATTGGGCCAAAGCACGCTTCGAGCATCCTTGCGGCGGCTAAAATTGAGCCGACCACTCGGGTGAAAGATCTCACCGAGGCTGAAGAAAACAAGATTCGCGAAATTATTGACAGCGAATACACCGTTGAAGGTGATCTCCAGCGCTTGGTGGCAAATAATATTAAGCGCTTGAAGGATATCAACGCCTATCGCGGTCTTCGCCACAAAGCAGGACTGCCAACACGCGGACAGCGGACTCGTACGAATGCACGAACTCGCAAGGGTCGCGCCATCGCCGTGGGCGGTACACAACCAAAAGCAGCAAGTAAGACCTAAAGAAAGGACTAAGAAATGGCAGACGCAAAATCTACCAAGAAGAAGCAGCGCCGATCAGTCCCAGCTGGTCAGCTGCACATTCAGGCAACATTTAACAATACTATCGTTACTTTTTCCGACAAGAAGGGTAACGTGCTAACCGCTTCATCAGCTGGTGCATGTGGTTTCCGCGGAAGCAAAAAAGGTACAGCCTATGCTTCACAGGTTGCTGCTGAAAAAGCTGCTGAAGCTGCGAAAACTCAATACGGCTTGAAATCTGTTGACGTTTTCGTGAAAGGTGTCGGTTTGGGACGTGATGCCGCTATTCGTGCGGTCAGCGCTTTCGACATCTCAGTAGAAAGCATTAAGGACGTAACTGGCGTGCCTCACGGCGGTGTTCGTCCACGAAAGGCACGGAGGGCATAATTATGGCACGAGATAATTCACCAATTGTCAAGCAAAGCCGCCGCGAAGGTTATGCGCTTCATCCAAAAGCACATAAAATTTTGGCGAAAAAATCTGGTATTCCAGGTCAACACGCACATGGTCGTCAGAATAAGCCAAGTCTATACGCTACACAGCTTCGTGAAAAGCAGAAGGTTCGTCGCTTGTACGGCCTAGTTGAAAAGCAGTTTGCTCGCTTGATGAAAGAAGCAACACGCGCCCAAGAAGGTTTGGCGGGCGAAAACTTGTTGAAGCTATTAGAGCGCCGTTTGGATAACGTTGTTTATCGTTCTGGATTTGCCGTATCACGCCGCGCAGCTCGTCAACTAGTTAGCCACGGACACTTTGAATTGAACGGCCGACGCGTCGATATTCCATCGATTCGTGTTAAAGCTGGCGATGTCATCACGGTTCGTCCAAAGAGTACCAAGTCAGAGTACTTTACACGAATTGACGATGTAATCAACAATTCAGTCCAAGGTCCATTAAGCTGGCTAAAAGCTGATAGCAAGAAGCTAAAGATTGAAGTAACTGGTTTGCCAAAGCGCGAGGAAGCAGAAGCTGACATCAACGAGCAATTAATTGTTGAGTATTACTCACGATAAAAGAAGGGTTAGGGAAGAATTATGGCAAAAGCAATTTACAATCCAGCACTCGCGAGCGTTGATGATATTTCAGCAACCAGTGCTACTTTTCTAATCGAGCCACTTCACCCAGGCTACGGTAATACTCTTGGTAACTCATTGCGACGCGTTCTATTGTCAAGCGTTCGCGGTGGCGCGGTTGTAGCTTTTAGGATTGAAGGCGCAACTCACGAGTTTACTACTGTTGAGGGCATCAAAGAAGATGTTGTCGACATTATGTTGAACTTGAAAAACGTTCACTTACGCGTATTTACCGACGATCCAGTTGAACTACGTATTGAGAAAACTGGCGCTGGCGAAGTAACTGCCGCTGACATTAAAACTAATGCTGATGTTGAAGTTGTCAACCCAGAGCAAGTAATTGCTACAATCGACGACCCAAACAAGCATTTGGTTATGGATTTGGTAGTTGAGGCAGGTTGCGGTTATCAGACAATTGAAGAGTCAAGCGAAAAGCGTTTGCACAGCGACATGATTGCTATCGACGCAATGTACTCACCAGTTCTACGCGTTCGCTACAAAGTCGACTCAACTCGTGTTGGCCAGGAGACAAACTTGGACAAATTGGCAATCACTATTGAAACTAACGGCACAATCACACCTCGTGAGGCGTTCGAAGAAGCAGCAGCGATTCTTGTCAACCAATATACAGCTTTGGCTGGCAACACGATGGTAACTGGCGCACCAGCACTTGGTGCAGCTAAGGAAGACGAAGAGTCAGAGCTAGCAATGCCAATTGAAGAGCTAAACTTAAGCGCCCGCACGACGAACGCGCTAATTAACAATGAAATCCGCACTATTCGCGATTTGGTAACTTTGACTGAGCAAGATTTGCGAGAATTGAAAGGTTTCGGTTCAAAGGCACTAGACGAAGTACGTGACAAGATGGCGGAGTTGGAGTTTTAACTATGCATAGACACGGATATCAAGGGCGCAAGTTCGGCCGCGAGCGTGATCAGCGACGAGCCCTACTCAAAGG
>CAUQBM010000022.1:0-3475 GCA_963516705.1 uncultured Candidatus Saccharibacteria bacterium
ACTGTTGCCATGTCCGGTAATCACAACATTCTTACCCGAACCCAACAGCGGCGCGATCTCGTCTTGCCATAATGGCGCGACCCGCTGGACCGTCATTTGCAGATTTTCTCCATGAGGAATGTCTTGATCTGCCAATTGTGCGTAACGGCGATCAAAATGGTTTTCTTCTACTAATGGAGGCATTTCATAATAATCTCGACGCCAGCGTTTGACTTGATCTGCCCCGAATTCTCGTGCCATTTCATCCTTATTTTTCCCTACTAAAGCGCCATAATGCCGCTCGTTCAGACGCCAGGTTTTAAATTTCGGTATCCATAACTGATCGCTTTCTTCTAAGATGATCTGGCAAGTCAATGATGCCCGCTTCAATACTGACGTAAATGCAGCGTCAAACTCGATCTGCGCGTTTTTGATTTTTTCCCCTGCCTTACGAGCCTGTTCCTGTCCTTTTTCTGTCAGAGAAACATCCAGCCATCCCGTCCAATAATTTTCAAAATTTGCTTCACTTTCCCCGTGCCGCATCAGTACTACATCCATATGTCTTCCACCTCTCTTCCTTTATTATCCCAGTTTCTTTGAGAAATGTCATTTGCAGTTGACATCTTTTTCATCTTTTTCATAAAATTTTCTTAAAGCTGTACCAATTGATTTTAAAAAATCTAAAGAACTGAGTTTATGCTATCAAGCATCTTTTTTGTAAGCATTAACAAATTGCTCTTTTTTTGCTGTATTTTTTGTATAAATCAGCTATTTGTGGTTCTATTAAACTATGATAATATGTAATTTGCAAATATTCTGAAAAAAATTGAGGAGTTATCATGAGAGACCTAACTATAGGCACCCCAGCAAAGTTGATTTTTTTTATTTACCATTCCATTACTCGTGGGGAATATTTTCCAACAGTTCTATAATATAGTAGATTTGATCATTGTTGGGCAAACGATCGGTAAAGAGGCATTGGCAGCAGTCGGCGCGACAGGAAGTATCACATTTTTGATCATTGGTTTTGCTCAAGGTTTGACCGCTGGATTATCTATCATCACGGCGCAACGTTTCGGCGCTCAGGATTTTCGCGGTGTAAAGAAAAGTTTTGCTGTTGCTATTATAATTAGTTTCACAGTAACTGCTATTTTGACTGTTTTGAGTTTAGTATTTTTACGTCCGTTATTATTGCTGATGCAGACACCGCCGGATATTATCCAACAAGCACAGGAATTTATCTGCGTGATCTTAGGCGGTATGTTTGCCTCAATGGCGTTCAATCTTCTTTCAAATATGATTCGAGCGCTAGGAGATAGCCGAACACCTTTGTTCCTTTTGATTTTCGCTGTGATCATCAATGTGATTTTGGATTTGGTGTTTATTATCAATTTCCACATGGGGATCGCTGGGGCTGGGTATGCGACAGTTATCGCGCAAATTTCCGCAAGTTTGATGTGTCTCATCTATATCAAACGGAAAATCCCGTTGCTGCAAGTCTCTAAAAGTGATTTCAAAATAGATAAAGACACTATTTTCACTCATTTGAATGCGGGCTTGCCTATGGCTTTCCAATCATCCATCATCGCTATTGGAGCGGTGGTATTGCAGTCTGCTCTAAATAGTTTGGGAACAGATGTCGTAGCGGCTCAAGCTGCCGCGGGAAGGATCGACCAATTTGCCACTCAGCCAATGATGTCTTCGGTTGTGCGGTCTTTATATTTACTAAATAGCTTGCCAATATAACCAGACAGTGCATAGCCAACCATATTAAAATGGCCAATAGCAGTTGCATCACTTCCTGTAATCTTACGCATGAAGGGCTGACATAATTGAGGCAATGCTGCGGAGAAGAAGCCAAGTAATAATCCACCAACGATAATTGCGGCTACATCCGAGAAGTTATGCGCTTTCAAAATCAAAGATAACACACACGCAAAGAACAAACTATGACCAGTCGTAAAAAAGATATTTTTGAAAGGAGTAATCCTAGCAATTACTAAGTTCATGATAAATCCCAAAATCAGCGTACTACTCGTAACAAACGCAAATTCTGTCTGCGCTAATGCTGTCGCTGCTTCAGGAGAAGCACTCCCTTGATAAGAAATCCGGTTTGGAACAACGTATTGAAGTTCTGCAAAGCCCCTGTCATGATCGTGCCACCTGCATTAAAGATCAAAAAGCCAATAATTGTCTTAGAGGTTCCAGTCAAGACTTCTGTTCCAGACTTTTTTTGTGCTAATAAGCCTATCATAGCCACAAGCCCTAATAGTACTGCGGGCGTACTTAAGAAGCTAATAATAAAATCCATTTTCAGCCTTCCTTTCTAACTACTGTTTTTCTAACTCAATAAATGCTTCTTCAAGTTTTATCTTAATTTCATTCTTATCCACAATATTCGCAATGCCAACAATCTTCTGTGGTAAATTTTTTTCTATTAATTCATTCGCTACATCAGGCAAAGTAATGATCATATCTCCTTGAAAACCTGGCACACCATCTAAAGATGAATGTTCTACTTCTAACGGAAAGTTATTTTCTTTAACAACTTCATTGACTTTGATCTTTAGCATCAAACTTGATCCTACTCCTGCACGGCAAGCTACTAAAGCTTTATGACTATTCATGTTTATTCTCTCCTTCTGCTTTTTCAATATAGTTTTTAAATTCTTCTCTAGATGAAACGACTTTGATAAATTTTAGAAAATCTGGATTTCCTAATAAATTTGCCAATTCTGATAGCAATTCAATATGCGCTTGGTTATTCTTGGATCTTAATGAATTAAGATATTTAACTGGATCATTGGTGCGATGACCTGAAGTAACTGGGGTCTTCAATCGCATAAATCCAATAGCTACATCTTTTGCTCCACTTTCCACCGTTGCATGAGGTAAAGCAATATTTTCAGTAATAACGATATATGGACCGGTCTCTTCGTAAATCTTCAAAATTGTTTCGACATATTTTTCAGTTACTACATCTGCTTCTAAGAAAGGTTGCAAAGCTTTTCTTATTGCTTCTTCAAAGTTATTTGCCTGAACATCTAGTTGAATATATTCATCTTTGATTACTTTACTTAACACTTATTTCGCCTCTATTTCATTTATTACTTATGCACGTCTATACTATAAGTTACTCTGCCTTACTTGACAATATAAACTGGGTTCACTTTTTTATAGTGAAAAAACAAAAAGCGTGCTCTAATGGGAATTTATTCTTATTTTCTGTGCCAAGAGCGTTTGACCCATAAAAAAATAGCCTTCTCTCAAAAAAACAGTTCGTTTTTTCTTCCCTATAAAAGAAAAAACGAACCAAAATAAGGCTGGGGCAGAAGTGCTTCACTCTGAGAAATAAGCCGAAATTCACGAAAATTATTTTTCAAATTTTTGTGAATTTCGGCTTATTTAAGAAGGAGTTGCTTCTACCCCCGCCGTTTATTCATTTCGCCGATTGTAAAATTAAGCTAGACAAATAAAAAAGTCATTTGTGCTACAC
>CAUQBM010000023.1:0-3288 GCA_963516705.1 uncultured Candidatus Saccharibacteria bacterium
TTTAACTCTTTTGAGAGTCGCTTCAGTGTCGCCGTTTACTATAACTGCTGCAATTTCTCCATCTTCCACAACTGGTTGTCTTCGAATCAACACTTAACTATCAGAAGGGATTGTAGGAACCATGCTATTACCTTTGGTTTTTAAATAAAAGACTTCACCAGTGGGCAAGTTTTCGTCTATCTCTTCTCTATATTCTTCAATATATTCTTCAGCTAAAATAGGATCTCCACAAGCAATTTCTCCCAAAACAGGAATCTATCTATATTTTTTAACAGGTATTAAATTTTTAGGTATCTCGCCATACCGCGGATCAATCGTAGACTTCAATATGCCAAAATAATCTGCTATGTCGTTAAAGGCAGCGCGCGCTAATGCTGGATTCACTAGCAAAGAAGCCGCTAAAACTGCTGATGTGCATTTTCAAACGTTGTCCAAATATGAAAAAGATAGTTCTGATATTCCATTTTCTCTTTTAAATGAGCTGTCTAATCTGTATCAAGTTCCTATTAACAATATTTTTTTGGGCGAAGAGTACGATTTAATCCGTATCATAAATAATAAAAGAAATGAGGTAATGAATTGAACGAAGTTTCAAAGGACGTTCTGGCAATCGAAGCCCACGAAAAAGCAAAGTCTTAGTCTGATACGCTTAACACTTCTTTACTATAGATTGCTCTAAGTGTAAACCGTCAGGCTTTTTTACTGTCTATATTTAACTAGCACCACGCGTATGAGTATTAGTCTCTTAAATTAAAATTGGTCTGGAAAGTAACTTGTCAATTCAAGGTCTTTATCAAGGGCTATTAAATAGGGAACCTTGTAGGGAAATCAATTCATTTTATGAAATTGATTTCTCTTTTGTTTAAACAAAATTATCCTAATTGATTCTGTAAGCACTTTACTTAGCGATACATAAAAATTGTGATATAATTCAGTTATAGTTTTAAAGGATATTATGGTCACTAAGTTAAACATATAAATTTTTATGGAGGTGTGGTAATATGGCAAATTTCTACGGAAATGATCCTTTTTTTAACAATGATATGGATGATGTTTTCAATCAATTATTTCGGCGCATGGATAATCAAAATTCGGAGCGTGCACGGTATTTAGTTAATGGACAATCGTTGACACCAGATGAGTTTGCTCAATACCGAGCAACTGGTAAGCTACCCCAAAATAATAAAACAATAGAAGTATCTAAAGATGGTAAACAGGCTGTTAAAAAAGGAGGGATTTTAGAAAAGTTAGGGACTAATTTGACGGAACAGGCTCGTGATGGCTTACTAGATCCAGTGATTGGACGTGAGAATGAGATTCAAGAAACTGCAGAAATTTTGAGTCGTAGAACGAAAAATAATGCAATCTTAGTTGGTGATGCCGGTGTAGGTAAAACTGCAGTCGTCGAAGGTCTGGCTCAAGCAATTGTGGCTGGTAAAGTTCCAGAAACGATTCAAGATAAAGAAATCTATTCGATTGATTTATCGTCTTTGGAAGCGGGAACTCAATATCGCGGTTCTTTTGAAGAAAATATTAAACAGCTGGTAGAGGAAGTTAAAGCAGCTGGTAATATTATTCTATTCTTCGATGAAATTCATCAGATTCTCGGCACAGGTGCCACTGGTGGTGAAGATGGTGGCAAAGGATTGGCTGATATCATTAAACCTGCTTTGTCACGTGGCGAGCTGAGTGTAATCGGGGCTACGACTCAAGATGAATATCGCAATACTATTTTGAAAAATGCGGCTTTGGCACGGCGATTCAATGATGTTGTGATTAATGAACCGACGGCCGCTGACACTTTACGTATATTACAAGGTGTTAAAGAGCTGTACGAAAAACATCATCATGTTGTATTACCAGATGATGTTTTGAAGGCGGCTGTGGATTATTCAATCCAATATATACCACAACGCACTTTGCCAGATAAAGCTATCGATTTGATCGACATGACTGCGGCTCATTTAGCGGCTAAAAATTCGCAAACTGATGTTGAGACATTGGATCAACGCCTTAAAAAATTAGAGGCAGCTAAGGAGGCCGCCATTAAAGCGGAGGACTTTACAAAAGCCGCTGATATCAAGAAGTCGATCGAGGAAACCAAGAAAAAAATTAAAGAAACGGATCAAAAAGAAAAAATCACTGCCACGATTGATGATGTGGCACAATCGGTTGAACGTTTAACTGGTATACCAGTTTCTGATATGGGCGCTAATGATATTGAGCGCTTGAAAAATCTTGATAAGCGTCTGAAAAGTAAGGTAATCGGTCAAGATGAAGCGGTTGAAATGGTAGCAAAAGCAATTCGGCGTAACCGTGCGGGCTTTTCAGAGGGTAATCAGCCGATTGGAAGTTTTCTGTTTGTGGGCCCAACTGGCGTAGGAAAGACTGAATTAGCTAAGCAATTAGCCTTAGATATGTTTGGAAATGAAAATGCGATTATTCGGCTAGATATGAGTGAATATGCTGATCGTACAGCTGTGTCGAAATTAATTGGGACCTCGGCTGGATACGTAGGCTATGAAGATAATGCTAATACTCTAACTGAACGGGTTCGGCGTAATCCATATTCCATTGTATTATTAGATGAAATTGAAAAGGCTGATCCACAAGTATTAACGTTACTGTTACAAGTGATGGATGATGGGCGCTTAACGGATGGACAAGGCAATGTCATTAATTTCAAAAATACGATTATTATTGCTACTTCTAATGCTGGCTTTGGTAATGAAGCATTAAGTGGTGACAAGCAACGAGATCAGTCATTAATGGATAAGTTAGCACCATTTTTCCGCCCAGAATTTCTGAACCGTTTTAATGGAATCGTGGAATTTTCACATCTGACTAAGCAAGACTTAAGTCAAATTGTCGATTTGATGTTGGCGGATGTACAAAAAACTTTAGCCAAAAAATCCATCAAACTTGAGGTAACTAAAGCGGCTAAAGATTGGCTGATGGAACAAGGCTATGATGAAGCAATGGGTGCGCGGCCATTACGGCGAGTAATTGAACGACAAATTCGTGATAAGGTAACGGATTTCTACCTTGACCACTTAGATGTCAAAAACTTGAAGGCTGATTTAGTGGATGATGAGATTGTGATATCGGCAGCTTAGCTTAAATCAGTGTTCATAAATAACTTTATATAAGAGGAGATTTATTGGGAAGGAGATTGCTTGATAGATCTCCTTTTTTCGTTGATTTTCACCATTTGATATTAATCTATTGAGTAATATGGGTAGCGTCAAGAATCTTGTGTAAATGAAATGCCTCCGTACATATAATATG
>CAUQBM010000024.1:0-3152 GCA_963516705.1 uncultured Candidatus Saccharibacteria bacterium
ATGAATAAGACTGTTGAACAACTGAGAGATCCGCGCTATATTCGTGTATTTAGTGGACTAGGTAGAGTTGGGCTTGAAGTTGCGATATTTGGTAATGAAAATGCGAATAAGATTCAGGCTGTTTTGTATGGATGGGGAGGAAATTTCCGTCATCCAAACGCAATTCGAGAAGCTGCCGTTCTGGCGTGCGAGAATCCGGATGCGGCTATTATGGTTATGAATATGCCGGGCGTGGGCAATTCTGGGATGCTGCCCGAGTCTGTTCGTAAGGAGATACGAAAGACTGGTAGCTACGGTAGCTTAGGGGAATATGTTGGTCCAGTAATTGACCATGTCGCGAAAGATTTCGACGAGGTTAGTGTTGGTGGGCATTCTTTGGGTGGTCGTGTTGCGACGTCGTCAGTTGCTCACATGGAATCTAAGGTTAATGAACTACGACTATTCGATCCGGTGGGATCGCGTAAAATGGGGATTGCTGCTTTGGGGTGGAATTTCGTAGGAGAAGAAGGCGTGGAATTGATGCGTTACGGCAAGGAATCATTGAGTCCAAGCGCAAAAGAACTGGGCTTGGAGTTCTTGCAGAGAGAAGATCCTAAAGTTATTGAGGAGGTTGGTAAACTCTCAGGAGAGTCAAGTGTCGAGTTTGCTCCACCGAAACAAGGTTGGCGCCAGCAATTCCTTACTGATCCTTTTGCCTTAAGTAATGATGGCTTATTGGAAGATTTATTGAAAGCCGCGCCAAATGTCCGAAACAATATTATTATATTTGTACCCGAAGGTAGTCATTTGACTAATATGCGTGACATGGCTCGCATTGTCGGTATTGTGAATGGTGAGCCTAAGTCGACAAGTGCTGAAGTCGGACTATATGGAATTTTGAACAACCACACTCACAATGTCATGAACGACCCTACTGTGTTAGCGATTGTGTATGGCGCTGATACTAAAGATCTCGCCTTGTCCGCCTAAAACTTGCAGGGCGATTGTTGTATTTGGCTTAGGTGTAATAGTTGCGTTACTTGTAGAGTAGATGTATTGTTATAATGTATTAATATTTTTGGGTGGGAGAATTTTTTAGGAGGTTTGGTAATATGGAGTTTTCTAATAGCGGCAGAGGGGAAATTATATATCAGAAAGATACACATCCTAGCCTGGGGAGGGTAGCGCTAAAGTTACTGACTAATTATCACGAAGATACACGCTCAGAGCTGCCTGGCAAAGCCTTAGAGGATCTTAAAGAAGAGTATGATGACGTAGCGGGTAAACATAAGGAATTCGCTGAACATTTGAATGAAGATTCTAGCTTGAGTTCTTTAGTAGCAGCTGCTGGTCACTTAATTTCCCTAAAGGACGTAATGTATGAGATAAATAATGGCGTTCAATTGTCTTTATCCAGTGATGCGAATGGAGAAGTTCCTGGCGATTCGGCTTTGCCAGAAAATATTCCTTGTGACCTTGCCAAAGTTAAAATTTCTGAAAATGATGATGGTACGTATACTGCCAAGATCCCTGTTACAGAACACAGATTTGACTGTAATAGGCATATACGGGCTGATGTGACCACTTATACTATTACGTTTACTCCTGATGGTGAGGTATTAAATCTCACGTCAAAGAAGGTGAAGGGATAATCTAGTTGGCAAATACTTTCTCATCTGTTATAATGTTTGCAGTATGGTACAAGTAACACGTAAAGATCAGAAGGAAGCGAACGAAAATATTATTCGTCGTTTCAACCGCAGGGTTTTGCAAAGCGGTGTTTTGGCTCGCGCTAAGAGCGTTATGCGTTTTGAAAAACCAATTTCAAAGACCGAGCGTCGTAAAAAAGCTATTATTCGCCGCGAGCGACGAGCTGAAAAAACGGCAAAAATGCGCCTAGGGGTGCGTTAATGTCTGCGCTAAAAGAGCGCATTACTAGTGAAATGAAAGCCGCTCTATTGAGCGGCGATCGTTTTCGTGGTGATGTTTTGCGTAATCTAAAAGCAGCAATCTTAAACGAAGAAGTTTCTTTGGGCAAGCGAGAAGACGGCTTGGATGATTCTGAAATTGAAAAAGTCGTTGCTCGAGAAGTGAAAAAGCGCGTCGAAAGTGCGGATTTATATCGAAAGAACGACCGTGCGGAGTTGGCGAAACCTGAAGAAAAAGAAGCGGAAATTTTACGAGAATTTTTGCCAGAGCAACTTGATGAAGTGGAAATCTTAAAGATTGTAAAAGAAGTTATTGCGGGTATGGACGATGTCTCAATTCAGAAAATGGGACAAGTTATTGGCTCGGTAAAAAGTAAGGCTGGCAATGCTGCGGATGGCGCGTTGGTAGCAAAAATTGTTAAAGAAAAACTTACGAAATAGGAGGAAAAATGATTGTATTTTTTGGGCCGGCGGGTGCTGGTAAGAGTGTGCAGGGGCAAATTTTAGCGGCGCGTCATGGTTGGCGTTGGCTTAGTGCCGGACAGCTGTTGCGCGATACTCACGATGGCGAATTAATTCATCGTATGCAATCTGGCGAACTGGTGCCGATGGAAACTATCAACGGTTTGATGGGCGAGGCTCTTAATAAAGCTAAGGATATTAATGGCGTAATTCTGGACGGCTATCCACGACAATTGGAACAGGCTAAATGGCTGATTGAGTCGCGTTCACACCACGGAAAAGACGTTAAGTTGGTGATTGTGCTGGAAGTTCCGCGCGATGAAATTCTGGAGCGTTTGAGGGTTCGCGGTCGAGTTGACGACACGCCTGAGGCAATTGACAAGCGACTCAGTATTTATCGAGGTGAAATTTACCCAATTCTGGACTACCTGAACGAAAACGGTGTTCCAATTGTACATATGAGCGGCGTCGGAACTGTCGGGCAAGTTCATGATGAAATAGAGAGAGAGTTGGTTAGTCGCGGCATTGTTGAGGGTGCAAAATGAGCCAATTGATCACCGGAGAAAAAACGCCGCAACAGATGAAAGATATGCGCGAGTGCGGCAAAATGCTTGCGACAATTTATGACGAATTGAAAAAATCCGTAACGGCTGGAATGAGTGAACTGGACGCTAATGATTTTGTAGCCAAGCGAATTAAAGATTTTGGCGCGGAAGCGACTTATCTTACGGACGAAGTGAAATTCCCGGGAGTGATTTGTATATCGACGAACGAGCAATTGGT
>CAUQBM010000025.1:0-3006 GCA_963516705.1 uncultured Candidatus Saccharibacteria bacterium
TCAGAGTTTCCTCTTTTCGGAGTGTGCGGTGGTTTGAATGTGTACAGACTGCAATCTCGGCGGAAAAGGTATAGACACGGAGAGGAGTTGCTGAATCCAAACCGTAAGGCGAATTGCCATAATTAGTTAATCAACCAAGGAGAAATTGGATGCCGACAATCAACCAATTGGTGCGCAAACCGCGCCAAACGGCTAAGAAAAAGTCCAAGTCGCCAGCACTAGGTCGTATTCATAACGCCCTAAAAACACGTTATTACGACCAGAATGCACCTCTCAAGCGTGGTGTTTGTGTGCGTGTGACGACTAAGACGCCAAAGAAACCAAACTCAGCTTTGCGTAAAGTTGCTCGTGTTAAATTGAACAACGGCTATGAAGTTTGGGCGTACATCGGTGGTGAAGGTCACAATTTGCAGGAGCACGCTGTGGTCTTGATCCGCGGTGGTCGTGTGCCTGACCTTCCAGGTGTGCGTTATCACATCGTACGTGGCGCACTTGACCTTCAGGGTGTTAACAATCGCAAGAAGGGTCGCTCTAAGTATGGTACAAAGAAAGGGGATAAATAATCATGCCTCGTAAAGTTACCAAGAAGTTGCAGCGTGAACTTAAGCCTGATCGCCGATACCAAAGCGTACTAGTTCAGCGTTTGATCAACAAGTCAATGCTAGACGGTAAGAAATTGGCGGCTGAGCGTGCTGTTTACGCAGCCCTAGAAACTGCTGCTAAGAAATTGGATTCTGAAGATCCATTGGCAGTGTTTGAAAAAGCATTGAAGAACGTTAGCCCAAGCTTCGAGGTTAAATCTCGCCGCGTTGGTGGTGCTAACTATCAGATTCCATTCCCAGTTCAGGGACATCGACAATTGCACTATGCGTTCAGTTGGTTAGTTCAATCAGCTCGCGCTCGCAGCGGAATGCCATATTCACAGCGATTGGCATTGGAAATCGTTGACGCTTACAATGAAGCTGGTGCTGCCTTCAAGAAGAAGGAAGACACGCATAAGATGGCTGAAGCTAACCGCGCCTTTGCACACTTTGCTCGCGGCTAATCATTGCCCGAAAGCAAAATCAGAAAATCGCTCTAAACGGGGCGATTTTTTGGTATAATAGAAAAAATTAGGAGGGAAGATGGCGAGTTTTTCGTTTGATATTGTGTCAGAAATTGACAAGGCTGAGATGAATAATGTTTTCATGCAGGCTGAAAAAGAAATCCAAGGGCGTTATGATTTTAAGGGGACGAGCGCGGCAATTGATTGGCTGGATGATAAGAAAGGTTTGAAGGTTACGGGCGACAGCGATTGGCAAGTTGATGCTGTATTGGATATCGTGCGTAAGAAATTGGCGGGGCGCGGTCAGTCGAGCAAAGTTCTGGATTTATCAAAAGAGAAAGTTGTTTCGAACTTAAAGACGACTTGGGAGATTCCGTTCAAGCAAGGTCTTGATCAGCCGACGGCGAAGCAAATTGCTGCTGATATTCGCGCTAATGCGCCGAAAGCTAAGCCGCAAATTCAGGGCGACCTCGTTCGTGTTACTTCTGTGTCGAAGGATGAGCTGCAGAAAGTTATTAGTTTATTGCGAGAAAGTGATTATGACACACCTCTGCAATTTGTAAATTATCGTTAGGATTGGAGCAGTATGAATCAGAAGTCAATGAAGAAATTAAAAATTGTAGCCATCGTTCTGGGTGTGGTTTTCTTGATCTCCGTTATAGTTGGGCTGATTGTCGTTAATAATAACCGCTCTTCCGGAGTTAGTAAAACCGCAAAAAAGAAGATCCAGAAGATTTTTGCCGAAGAAGATGCTAAGAATTTGCAAAAAGTCGTTTCCAAATATGGCTATTCAATTCGGTACGACAAGAGTATTTTTACTGGCGAAGGTCACGTCTTAAATAAAGACTCTAATGAAAAGCAGTATAGCGCCACTACGTATGCCGACGATGAACTGAAAGAAAGCCGCGCTTATGCGATTTTGCGATTGAATTTCCGAAAAGGCTCAGAAAAGCCGAAGGAGGAAGAGGAGAAATTCTCGTTTAGGAAGATTATGCCAGACTTCTCAATCGTAACTTCGCGCAAAAAAGCTTATTTTGATCGCTCGACAATGCCCGAGGAATACAAGGACACGAAGAAATATTCAGATCTAGATTTAATGCTTCAGGGCGATATTAACAAGCAGAAGAAAGATAATCCGAACTTAAAATATCACACCAGCGACGCGACGATTTCTGGACGTAAGTTTAAGAAAATGGTCGTCGATTACGGAAGCACTATTGACGGCAAGTGGCAGAAAACTGGTGAAAAAATAACTTACTTGACAATTCAGAATGGTAGGCCGTACTGGATGACGATTTTTGCATTGAGTAAAAATTCGTACACGCAGCCGTATATTGACCAGCTGGAGGCGCTGGTTGCTAAGGTAACTTTCCAGAATCCAGACAGCAGCTACTTGGTTAGGGCTGATGGCAACAATGAGGCGCAAGTGGCTTCCGCTACGATAGCTAAGACCGAAACTAAGGCGGAAAATTTCTCAGAAGATAAAGACACTACAAATACTTTGGATGAACTGGACGAAGATTCTGTTATTAAAGTGGTGGCAAGGAATCAAATTGCTACGGTCCGCGTGGGAACATATCGTTGTGCTGATATGATTTATACGGCACAAAACGGCGCGAGTATGCAGCTGAATGGTTTGTGCACGGGTGGAATTGGTAGTGGATCGATTGTTTCTGACGATGGCTACATTGCTACAAACGGGCATGTGACTGAAGTTTCGAACCAAAGTATGATCATGGGTATCAACACGGAGGATCATTGGAATAGATATTTGCGATTTGTAATGGACGCGGGCTATGTGACTCGAGATACGCTTCGTGATTTGGTGAATAAGGCACGAAATGGCGATCAGAGCGCACAGGCGGCGATTATAGGATTTATCAACCAAGTTCCCGCTGATAATATACGTTCGCAAAACGATCGATACGATTACGTTATCCAGACCTCAAGCGAACCTATTG
>CAUQBM010000026.1:0-2646 GCA_963516705.1 uncultured Candidatus Saccharibacteria bacterium
TGCGCGGGTGCGGCGCGGACGTCGGGTGCGAGTGCGGCGCGGGTCCGAGTGCGGGTCTGGGAACGGCTGCGTGACCTGAGGGTTTCTCGCCGCACGCGATAACTTAGCGGGCGAATGGGTTCCGAGACGCATCCGTGCCTAGTTTGAAACGCCCGAACACACCTATGTCGGATAATCTGCTGAAAATGCGTATACATTTCGTGCAAAACGCTTATCTCATGCAGAATATCTTAATTAGATGTGTTTTTTATCCTTGATTTTGCAGATTATCCGACATAGGTGTGTTTGCTTAACTCTGAAATTTAGGGTAATTAAATCTTTGATATATCTTCATTCATAATTATGTATATCAGATAGAAATTATGCATAATAGTGAATTGAGCGTACGTGATTAAATTCAAATCCTATAACCAAAGCTGCTCAACAATGTATTTGGGCTATTGGGTCTGGTTTTATCTGCAGTTTTTTGAGGATTTTCCGTCAGTCGATATAACAGCACCGCAGCTTCCCACCGCGGTTATACTTGATATGTCAACTCTCAAGAATCCGAGGCGCCATGAACACCACATCAGAGCACGTAATTCGCACAATCCTGGTTGGACAGTCGGGCGGGCCGACTACAGCCATCAATGCATCGCTTGCGGGTGTTGTTCGCGCAGCTCACGCCCAGGGCCTCCGAGTGCTCGGGATGCGCAACGGAATCCAGGGATTTCTTGAGGGCGGCGTCGTTGATCTGGTGGAAGCACTTGAACTTACAGCATCTGAATCCGGATCGTCCAACCACGCATCCACAAATCCTGGCGAGAAAAACCTCCAGCTCCTAAGAAAAACGCCTTCAAGCTGGCTGGGTAGCTGCCGCTTTAAACTGCCGGAACTTGCTGACAACTCAGAATCCGCAGCTATCTCCCCTATCTACCAGCAGATTGATGCGCAGCTCAAGAAATACCAGGTGGACGCCGTACTTTACATCGGCGGAAACGATTCCATGGACACCACGGACAAGCTGTCTCGATACTTTGCCCAGATAGAAAGCCATGTTCGCGTTGTAGGCGTGCCAAAAACCATCGACAACGACCTCGAGGGCACCGATCACACCCCTGGCTTTGGCAGCGCGGCGCGATTCGTTGCGTCCGTAACCGCCGAGCTCACCCGCGACGGCGGCGTCTACAACAGCAAAAACGTCACGTTTATTGAGGCCATGGGTCGCGACGCAGGCTGGCTCACGGCGGCTGGTGCACTGGCGCAAGATATTTGCGGAACCGCCCCAGATTTTGTCCTTTTGCCCGAGATTCCACTTGATGAACACGCACTACTTTCCGCCATTGAACAGCGACTTTGCGAGAAGAACAACGTGATTGTAGTTGTCAGCGAGGGCGTCCATCACGCGGATGGTAGTTTCCTTTTTGATGCAAAGTCCGTTGCGATTGACACGTTTGGTCACCTCGCAGCACAGTCCGGAACGGCTCAATACTTGTCGCAGCTAGCCAAGGATCAGCTAGGCGTAAAGTCTCGCGGCATTGAGCTCAATACGCTGCAGCGCTGCGCTTCGCATGCTGCTAGCAAGGTTGACTTGGACGAGGATGAGGCGCTGTGCTCTGCAGGAATTGAATCTTTTCTCCAAGGTAAAACGGGTATTATGGTTGGTGTTCATAGAATCTCGGATGCACCTTATGCCACGGAGATTCGCACTACCCCCGTTGCTGATGTTGCCAACAAGGTAAAGCTTGTACCTCGAGAAATGATCTCCAAGGACGGCTTCAATGTCACCGACGCCGCTCTAACCTACCTGCGTCCTCTTGTTGCGGGCATGGAGGAGCCAATTTCTACCGACGGACTTCCCCGTTTTCTTGCGGAACTATCGTAACGTTATAGTTGCCCACTGTCATAGCGTTTCAGTAGCTGCGTATATCACAAGCACCGCATGCGAACTATGCGTATCACGCATCAAAAATGAACTAATTCGCTAACAAAAATAGCAATTTTCTACCGCTCGTCCGCCCAAAAATTTTGTGAGCGGTATGGCTACGTACTCAAATAAGCCCAGCTAAAACGTGTGCTAATTGTTCTTTGTATAGTTTTTGACGTATGTCTTTTTGAACTACTCGCAATCTTGGAGACGATTGCGACATACAAACGCAAACGTCCTCTGTCTTATCCATCGACAAATCACAGGGAGTTACATGCGTAAGATTAGAAAAATACTTATCGGTCAATCGGGCGGTCCAACAGTTGCAATCAATTCTTCTCTTGCAGGAATTATCACGCGTGCGCACGAAGAAGGCATCGAAATTTACGGCATGCAAAACGGAATTGAAGGCTTTCTGAATGGTCGCTATACCAACCTGACCAACCTGTTCTTTCCGAAGGATACTCCGCAGAAACGCGCCACTGAACAGCAGAAACACAGCGTAGACCAGCAGGAACGCGGTGTGGACCAGCACGCTACTGACCAGCAGGAACGCGGTGTGGACCAGCACGCTACTGACCAGCATCAACACACCGTGGAACTTCTCGCCAAAACGCCTTCAAGTTTTCTGGGAAGCTGTCGCTACAAACTTCCAGAAGTCTCCGAAGAAACGCCCGTCTACCAGGACATTGAATACCGCCTGACCTCCCTTGGAATCGACGGCATTCTCTACATTGGCG